>WQZZ01000105.1 GCA_009780485.1 Defluviitaleaceae bacterium
AAAATGTAGGCATATGAGAAAAATAAATTATTTAGGTAATCACTACTGTGTATGTAATTCTGCAAGCGGGGGCAACGCAAAATTTAACCCAAGATATGCAGACATTATACAAATGTTGAATTTGTTTGTAGTGGGAAGTCAAGCCTGCAAGGACGCACATGACAACTGGTGGGAATTATGCGTAAACGGATTTGCACCATTTACAGGAATTATACCTTCAAAATGTGTGTTTTATTGAGTATAAGAAATCAATAGTCTATATACCATAAATTGACTTTTTTCCAATCACTCCTGCAATAGATTTTTCGAGTATAATAATTTAATATATAAAGGTGGTGCGGTATGGGTAAGAAATACGGATATATCCGAGTTAGTACGCAGGGGCAAGCCCAGAATGGCAATGGGTTGAAATCGCAACGTGAAGCGGTAATCAATCGAGGGGCAGAGGAAGTGTTCGAGGATGTCTGGACTGGCACTAATAGAGACCGTCCAGAGTTATCTAAGCTGATGGACTTACTAAAATGTGGCGATACTCTTATCGTTACTAAACTTGACCGGGTAGCACGTAGCGTTGTAGATGGTTGTACACTCATAGAAACCTTAGTGAATAGGGGAGTAACAATAGATGTACTGGACATGGCTGTTTTTGACAGTAGGCGTACAAGCGTCTTGCAACTACACGTACTATTAGCGTTTGCACAATTCGAGCGAGATTTATTGCTGGAGAGATTGCAGGAAGGCAAGGCAGTTGCGAGAGAAAAGGAAGGCTACAGAGAGGGCAGAAAACCAAAATGGAGCGCAAATCAGTACAACCATGCTATGAAATTATTACAACACAATAGTTACAAATCGGTTTCTGAAATGACGGGAATCCCAATAATTACACTCAAAGTCGAACGGCGTAAACGAAAAGATGCGGAGTTAAAGGCTGAACAAAAAATAATATAATTTCAAACGAAAATCAATACCCCATCAATCAAGAAAATTCCCCATCAATGTTAGTGCAGAGTCAAAAACTTTTTTCTTTTTGGTACATCAAAGCAACCTTGAAAAGTCAGAGAATTAGAGGTTTTGCATTGACTCATCATTTTAATATAAGATAAATATTAGCGTACAGTTTGGGTATTCTTGATTGGAAAACTATCTAAGACTAAGCCAAACCATTCTCCCCCAACTACAGAAACAACAGACAACAATAAAATTCTAATTATATCCAGCAAGCCTATAAAAATTGTTCGCACAAATAAAACCCATCTCTTTTTATTCGAGTAATTATCTATAAAAAAATAAAGCACCCATTTATATATAAGTGGATGCTTTTTTCGCTTTTGAAACTGAGAAATTTTTGTGTCTTGCGTGTGACTATCGAACTTAATTTTATTTGGTTTTAGGTGACTTGTTGGATTGAAAAACCTTGAATTTACAAGGGGCAGTTAGCACAGGTTGGAGTTAATGAAATATAAATTTTGTGCAAGTATCGCACTAAATAAGTACGCCCTCTAATTTATGATAATATAAAAGCCCTGCTTCGATTTGCAGGGCTTTTATATTATGTTTATGCAGTTTCAAGTGGATAAACAGAAACCTTCTTCTTGCTTTTGCCCATACGCTCGTATTTCACACGCCCGTCAACAAGCGCAAACAGGCTGTCATCATTGCCACGCCCCACATTGTTGCCTGGGTGGATTTTTGTGCCACGCTGGGTATACAAAATGTTACCAGCACGAACCACTTGCCCGTCCGCACGCTTTGCCCCAAGGCGTTTTGACATAGACTCACGACCGTTACGGGAGCTACCAACACCTTTTTTAGAGGCGAAAAATTGTAAGTTCATTTTAATCATAATTATCAAACCTCCGAATCTTTATCTCTTTTGGATACGTTTCTTTTATAAGTTCCAGTCCATAAACCAGATTTTCTAGGATTAGCTTAGCCTGCGGGTTTTCATCAAGCAACTTAAAGCGTATAAGTCCGCCTTCGGGGTTATGGTGGCAATCCACCTCTGCCCCTAGTTTGTCTTGAATGAAGTTTACAGCAGTAATTGTAAGTGCGGATATGCCAGCACAGACAATTTCATCACCATGATTTACAACTTCAAACCCAGTATTACCATAAACCTTGACTTTTATCACTATCCGTTAATGGCTTCGATTTTCAAAGCCGTATATGGCTGTCTGTGACCGACTTTGCGTTTGTAAGCTTTTTTAGGCTTATACTTAAAAGCATGAACCTTTTTATGCTTGCCCTGTTCCAAAACAGCCGCCGTAACAGTTGCCCCAGATACATAAGGAACGCCGATTTTTGCATCATCACCAGAAACAAGCATCACTTTGTCAAAAGTGAAATTGCCACCAGCTTCCATTTCCAACTTCTCCACCTTAATGGTGTCACCTACGGCAACTTTGTATTGCTTACCGCCAGTTTCAATAATTGCGTACATTTTCATCACCTTTTCTAATTAGACTCACCAGCCAAGGCTTCTCACTTTATGAGAATTGAGCCAAGGACTGCGTGGTTATTGCACGAATAGTCATTGTAACATAAGATACGCACCCTGTCAACCCCAAATTTAATCAAATTTGAAAAAACCGCCGTGATACGCAACCGCACCTTTAATGGGGTATTTCTTAATTTTTTCGATGGACTTGTCTGCCAATTCCATATCTTGTATGTAAATGGGGTTAAAGCCTACAAGTTCACTATTTTCAACGCTTGCAGCATCACCCAGCACCATTATCTGACCTTCTTGCAAATATAAGCAGATATGCCCTGGGGTGTGACCTGGGGTGTGGATAATCTCAATGCCGCCACAAATGGGTAAAACATCCCCGTCATTTAATTCCTGCCCAACCCCAAAGCGTGTATTTACAATAGCTTCTTTGCGTGCATCAATTTGGTCTTTTGTTTCTTGGTCAGCCCCGTCATAGCCTGCAAGCACAGCTTCAAATTTTGTAGGGGTTTTGTGTCCGTCAATATAAGGTGTTTCGTCTACATGGGCTAAAATCGTTGCATTTGATGCAACTTTAATCATGCCAATACCGCCACCCATATGGTCGCCATCGTGATGGGTAAAAATTATATGGGTTATTTTGTCAGGGTCATGCCCAGCGTCTTTAATGACATCCACCAATTTTTGGTGTTGGGTGTCCAGTCCAGCATCCACTAACACCAAATTCTCATCATCCCATAACAATGTTAAATGATAGTCGTCAATTTTCAGCATTTGAATGTTGTCTGTAATTTTCATAATATTACCTCCAAAATTTATTTTGTACCCGTAGAACCATATCCGCTCTCGCCACGCCTACTTTCGGGCAGGTCATCGACTTGGGTAAATTGTATTTGTTCCACACGGTTAATAACCATCTGGGCGATGCGGTCACCACGGTTTATGGTAAAGTCAACATCACCTAGGTTAATTAATAATACACTTACTTCCCCACGGTAATCTGCATCAATTGTGCCTGGGGCATTTGGCATTGAAATGCCGTATTTAAGCCCCAATCCACTACGTGGGCGGATTTGGGCTTCAAAACCATTTGGCAAAGCTATTTTGAAACCAAGGGGAATTATTTTGCGTTCCATTGGCTTCAAAATGATGGGCTGGTCTATGCAAGCACGTAAGTCCATGCCTGCCGCCCCTATGGTTTCGTAGCTGGGCAATGGCAAATCTTTTGCATGGTCTAGCTGTTGTATTAGAAATTCCATGTTGCTCACCTCAAACTTTATATCTTTTTGTGCGTCTAGAAATTATTTTAGGCTGTCACTAAAGCTTTTCAGCCTACTCTTGATGTCCTCTGGTAACTGGTTATAGTCAATATCCAAAATCGCCCCTTCAAGCGTTTGCAAGTGGACAAGGCATACATTTGGATAATGTAGCTTTAATTTGACAAAAGCCTCCTCACTACCAGCTTTCTTTAGTTCTTCTGCTGTAGAAATACCAACGGCTTTTAATTTTTTCTCCATCTCTTTGCCGATGTTTTTCAGAGAATTTAGTTCAGTCATTTGTGTGTCCTCCTATATTCTTAGCAAACAATTTGTTCATGCGGTTGGTTAAAATGGCTAGGCGTTGTTGGGTTTTCTCGTGGTCAATTGTGTATGCCTCGCCGTCTTGATGCAGAATATGCCCTTCCTTTGCACCTTTAGGCAGGGGTATTTGTATGGTCTTACCGCTCTCTAAACACTCACATACAGCAATATCATCCGTTATCCTGTCAATCACCCACATTCAGCCTGCCCCCTATAAAAATGTCATCTGCTGACTTTCATAACCAGCCCTATAATTTTGAATTATCGCCTTCATATCATAGATAAGCCCTAAACGCTCACATTCCTCTGCAAAAACCCGCCAAAGTTGCTTGCTTCTTGGGGGCGGGCAGTTATATCGGCTTCCAAACCTTTTTACGTACTTGTCCTTGATGCCAGGCAAGCATTTGTCCAAAGCGTCATAAAAATATTCCCTATTACCCTGACGAAGGGTCATGCCCATGTAGGTGTATACGAATTTTGCCCCAGCTTCCTTGGCACTGCGGACTATGCTCCGAACATTCTCATCTGTGTCGTTAATAAACGGCAAAATTGGTGACATTAACACCCCGCAATAAACCCCTTTAGCAGATAGGTCGGCAATGGCTTCAAAACGCTGGGTTGATGTTGATACATTAGGCTCTAGCATCTTGCAAAGTTTATCATCCGCTGTAGTGATTGTCAGTTTAACAAGCACGGGAGAGTGAGTAGCAATATCTGTAAAAACATCACCATCCCTTGCCACAAGGGCAGATTTTGTGGTGACACTTGCACCGAAACCAAAGGCATTGATAAGTTCCAAAGCATTGTGGGTAAGGCAAAGCTCTGCTTCCAGCGGATTGTAAGGGTCAGTCATAGCCCCTGTCGCCACAACTCCCTTTTTTGCCTTCCTTCGTAAATCGTTGCGTATAATTTCCAAGGCATTCTCCTTGGGTTTAACCACATCAAAATCTACATTGCGGTAACAATCACTTCGGCTGTCACAATAAATACAACCATGACTGCAACCACGATAAATATTCATATTAAAATCAGACCCAAACCAGTCGGATGTGCCTGAAATGTTGTGTACAATTTTCTTTGCGGGTACGGTTTCGATTTTCATGGGTAAATAATATCATTTTTTCAGACAAAAGTCAATCAAAACAAAAACCACGCTAAAATACGTGGCTATAGACTATAAGAAAAGTCCCTCATGCCCGTCATTGCGAGCGAAGCAATGACGGGCAAAAAGCACTTCATCTACAGTCTTAACCATGCAAAAATGCGTGATTATTGTTTATTCATTGGTATTTTTATCCCGCAAGTAGGCTTAGGAAGCTAATATTGGCCTAACGATAACCCAATTCAATCAACCTTCTCGAAACTTCACTATAACCATACCGTTCCAAATCAATATCATACAACGGGATAAATTCACCTATCCCCAAGTGTGCTATAAGCAAATCCCCCAAATCAATATCCACAACCACATAAGGTCGCCAAATTATTTCGTTGGCATCAAGTAAAATGCCGTATAATGCACCACCCAAGTATGCGTAGCTAAGCGAAATATCCCAATCCCACAACAAAATACGTTCTGACCACATTTTTATGGAATACATCAGCTCGCTATGGGAAAGGGGCAATGTCATTTCGGTAAACATAGGAAGACCTTCGTGGACAATTTGCCTATTCTCTCTCCATCCTAAATCAGCAATCCTAGAGACAGTCCTGCGAGAATGACGAATGGAAAGTGCGTTATATGTATGACTTATCCTTTGCTGTTCATCTTGGGCAAGGATTGCTTCAATCAGTGCATTTATTTCCATCATATAACTTATATCATTTTCCTTTGAGTATGAGCCACCAGGGGTTTGACCTAGACCTGCTGGTAGCATACCATTGGTTTGCATCCAATGCACAATATAGTGGTTTATATCCCCAATGATAACATTGTGGGTGTATATGAAGTGTGTTTCACCATGCACTGCCCTTTCCAGCATATAATCAAGTCTATAAAATATCGCTCTTTCGTTATTCCAAAACCCATGGGAAAGTTCTGTCCGAAATATCCTGCGTTCCAGCTCGCCTATATAGATGGCAACACCGTCTATATTCGCATATTCCAGTTCACCTCCAGCATCTGGGCGATTTGCAACTACCCTCCCTGTATCAAAACAAAAGATAATAACAGCGGAGTGAAGTGGCACGCCCCACATTTGACCATTATCTTCATCCCAAATGGATTCTAGCTGGGCAAAAAAAGGTGCAGCAAACTCTGCAAGAGGAAATTCGTCTTTCGGGGGATATTCGTCTATATTTGTCAGCACTTCAGTTGCAACATCAACTGCGTTATCCTCCCTGCAAGCCACCAAAGAAACAAGCACAAACAACAATAAGAATGTAGCGTAAACTTTTCTCATCACAACCAACAACTCCTTATCACACTACGTCAGCAATCATCAATGATAACCTAGCAAAATCCTCTAAATTTAGGGCTTCGCCCCTCACATTAACATCAAGCCCAGCCTGCACCAACAAGTTTTGGACTTGCTCTTTTGTTAGATTGATTTCCGCACTGCTTGCAAGGCAATTTTGCAGGGTTTTGCGTCGGTTTGTAAAACCAGCACGGATAAGGGGGAAGAAGGTATCGGGGTTTATGTCTGTTCTAGGGTTTACGTCGATTTTAATAACAGCGGAGTGGACATCTGGGCGAGGAAAAAAACAATTGGGTGGCACATTTGCCACAAGGCTGACCTTGCCCCAATATGCAAGGCTAAGGGTTGGTAGACCATAGGCTTTTGTGGCGGGTTTTGCTAGGAAGCGGTCTGCCACCTCTTTTTGTACCATTACGACCATGGTTTTTATGGGCAAACCCTGCTCCAACAAACCGAAGATTACGGCGGAAGTTATGTAGTAGGGTAGGTTGGCT
>WQZZ01000106.1 GCA_009780485.1 Defluviitaleaceae bacterium
CAATTTAGGGATAGATTGGCAGACCATGCCTATTTTTCCAAAGTAGAAATTATACAAACCCAAATTTCTAAAGATTCGACAAAAAAATTCTTGTTTATGCTGGAAAGTTGTGGTATGATAGAAGATGAGAATAATTCTGTGGTTGTGGAAGCTGTGCTAATGTCCTACAAACATGGTCTTTCTCTTTGTATTTCCTCCCAAGCGGGTTGCCTTATGGGTTGCGATTTTTGTGCATCTGGCATCCATGGTCTTCAGCGGAATTTAACTGCTGGCGAAATTGTTGCCCAGTTGTATAAAATTGCTGGTTTGGAAGGGCAACGCATCTCCAATTTGGTGCTTATGGGGGTTGGCGAACCGCTGGATAATTATGAAAATGTGTTGTCAGCCATTCGTTTGTTAAACCACGAAAAGGGTGTGAATTTGGGGCAGAGACATATTACCCTGTCTACTTGTGGTTTGATTGATGGGATGGAGCGTCTTTCTAAAGAGGATTTGCAAATCAACCTTGCGGTGTCCCTTCACGCACCTAACAACCAAATCCGCAGAAAATTAATGCCAGTCGCCCGCAGTTACGACATGGAAGACCTTTTAACAGCTTGCAAACAATATTCCAAAAACGGTCGCCGTATCACATTTGAGTATATAATGATTGATGGGGTAAACGACAGCCTAGGCAACGCACAGGAGCTGGCAAGGCGTATAAAGCCAATAAATTGCCATGTAAACCTAATTTTAGCAAATAAAGTACCAGAAAAAGGATACGATAAAAGTAAAGACCGCAATTTAACAGCTTTTAAGGACGCTTTAGATGGGGCTGGTATCCCTGTAAGCATTCGCAGGGAGCTGGGGCAGGACATTGATGCCGCTTGCGGACAATTAAGAAACATACACAACAGCTAACTAAATAACGAGGTAAAATTGTGAGTGACAAACAACTACTTGCCGCTGGGGCAACCCATGTGGGTCAAATGCGAAAAGAAAATCAAGACAGCCTAATGGTGAATGTTACGGGTTTTGCAACGCTTCCCAACCTTTTCATCGTGGCGGACGGACTTGGTGGGCATAATGCTGGTTCAATTGCAAGCATTGGTGCCATCCAGTCTTTTTGTGATTTTCTTGATGGTGTTGGCGGACTTATGTCTTATTCGGATTTAATGGCAGATGCCCTAAACCATGCCAACACACAAATTAACAACAAAGCCACAACCAACGCAGAATACACAGGTATGGGTACAACATTTACATCCGCCACTGTTGTTGACGGCTTTCTTTACTTCGCCCATGTGGGCGACAGTCGCATTTATGTAATAAAAAATGAAATAATGGAACAAATAACCACCGACCATTCGTCTAGTGTTGTAGAGATGGTGGCAGACGGCTTGGTTACAGAGGCGGAGGCAAGGAATTATCCCGAAAAAGTGCTGACACGTGCCGTAGGGACGGATTTTACAGTGGAAGTGGATAAGGGAAAGCTGGATTTAACAGACGTAACCCATATTTTGCTATGTAGTGACGGCTTGACCAATATGGTTTTTGAAAACAATATACTAGAAATTATCAAAACAAATACTGACCCAGAAAATATAGCGAAACAACTGATAGATGCCGCCAATACGGCAGGGGGAACGGATAACATTACCGCAATTGTGATTAAATTGTAAAGGTGGGATGAATGTGATGTTGCAAATAGGTCGGATTATATCTGACAGATACCAGATATTAGAACAAATTGGCTCGGGTGGGATGTCTGTGGTTTATCGTGCCTTGGACACCAACCTCCAGCGGGATGTTACTTTCAAAGTCCTGCGGGAGGAGTATGCCATAGATGCGTCTTTTGTGGCACGTTTTGGCATCGAGGCGCGTTCTGTGGCCAGTCTTAACCATCCAAATATTGTAAAAGCCTATGATGCTGGGGAAGATGAGGGCATCAGATATATCGTAATGGAATATGTGCCAGGCAAAACCCTAAAGGAGCTGATTGTGGAGCGTGCGCCTTTCAAAAGCGAGGTTATGCTTGGGGTTGTTTCGCAAATTGCCGCAGCCCTTGCCCACGCCCATGAAAACGGAATTATCCATAAAGATGTTAAGCCCCAGAATATTTTGGTAAGCCCTGATGGGGATGTTAAGGTGACGGACTTTGGCATCGCTGACTCTAAAAATGCCATTAAGATTGTGGATGCGGATTCTACCATGGGTTCTGTACACTATATCAGCCCAGAAATTGCTTGCAATGACCCAGCAGATGCCCGAAGTGACTTATATTCGCTGGGTATCACCATGTATGAAATGATGACAAATCAACTTCCCTTCGACAGTGGCAATGCCGACGATATTCCTAAAATGCACGTGGAAATGCCTCTACCCAATATAATGAAAAAAAATCAAGAGGTTTTGCCCCTTGTGCGGGAGATTATCACGAAGCTTACTAATAAATATCCCCACCAACGCTATCAATCTGCCAACTCTCTGCAAAATGACATTCAGAGAGCTATTTTGGAATGCGGAAAATACCGTGAATATCAAAAGGGTAGCGGAGAGCCTAAGTATTTGCCACCAGTTGACGAATTGCCTTCTTCTCCACCACCAAAACGCAGACCAGATAGAGGTTCTAAAAAGCCCGAAGATGTTAAGCGGGAGCGTATACTTTTGGCGGGTGGCATTGTTGTGGCAGTCCTTGTTTTGACGGGGATAGTTTTTGGTGCAATCGCATTAATCAACCTGTTTAGTAATGGTGATGATAATGGTTATGTTATTCCGCCAACCCTTGAGGGTCGCCATGTGGACGAGGTTCGTATTGAAATGGATGCCCTTGGTTTGTATTTGGAAGTTGCCATGGAAGAATATCATGAATATTTGGCACAGGGTTATATAATACGCTCTAATGTAACCGTGGAGGGGCAGTTGGCTGTGGGTACGACCATACAAGTTGCCGTAAGCCTTGGTGAAGAAGGCGGCGAGCGGATAGAAGTGCCAGACATTACTGGTCTACACATTTCGCAGGCGGCACAAATTGTGCTGGATATGCCTGTTTATATTGTTCAGCGTGACCCAGTTTTCAGTGAAACTGTGCAGGAAAACCATATTGTTAGCCAAGACCCAGAACCAGGCACAATGGTTGCTTCTGGTGCTAATATCTATATTGTGTATAGCATGGGTGCGGTGCAACAACTGGCAACCGTTCCCAATTTGCAAGGCATGACGGAGACCACCGCACGCACCAGCATTTTGTCTGCGGGGCTTAATGTGGGTCTTATTACGGTGGAGGAAAGCGAAACCGTGCAACGTGGGCAGGTTATTAGCCAGTCTATTCCGCCACATCAACAGCGTCCACTTGGCACGGCAATTGACTTTGTTATTTCTGATGGGATTTTGGAAGTGCAACAAACGCCAGAACAACCTCCTGCCGAACAACCGCCAGTTACCCAACCTCCCGCAGATGATGAAGATGAGGATGAGGAAGTTCCGCCACCGCCACCAGCGGATGACGATGATGAAGATGATGATGACGTGCCACCACCGCCAACAATCTCCAGCCGTGGTATGTCCATGACACCTGTTTTGACTGATGGTGTTTCGTATAACCTGACCCTTGCACGTCGCTTGCCAAACGGCACTCTTAGTATTGTAGAAACACGGCAAATGACTAGTGCAGACTTGCCTTGGAACGTGACTGTACAAGGTTATGGCACAATGGAATTTGTTTTGCTGATAAACAATTTAGAAGTTTCATCTGAGGAGGTTAATTTTGATTAGCCCACATTTGACTGGGCGTATCATTAGGGGGGTTGGCGGTAATTATACCGTTGTCACCCCTGATGGACGGCAGTTTGTGTGTCAGGCACGTGGGTTATTCCGAAAACACGAAATAACTCCCCTTGTGGGGGATATGGTAGAAATTTCTAATGTGGATGAAAGCCAGCTAACTGGCTACTTGCAGGAGATTTTGCCACGTAGTACGGAGCTTGTACGCCCACGGGTTGCAAATGTTGACCAAGTGATTGTGGTTTGTGCCGTTCGCCCTGTTGTCAACCTGCCAATGCTTGATGCCTTTGTCATAAACTGCGAAATGCAGGGGGTGGATGCTGTTTTGTGCATAAACAAGGTGGATTTGTGTGATGTGCAAAGTTATGCAGAACTTTCCGAGATGTATGGGATGGCGGGTTATAAGACCCTCGCTGTGTCAGCAGAAACAGGTGTTGGACTGGACGGATTGACTGATGTGTTGACGGGCAAAACCACTATTTTTGCGGGACCGTCTGGGGTTGGTAAATCCAGCATATTAAACCGCCTGTACCCTCATTTGGAGTTAGCAACAGGCGGATTAAGCGAAAAAATTGGGCGGGGCAAACATACTACCCGCCACACCCAGCTAATAACCGTGGAAAGGGGTACTTATGTGGTGGATAGCCCGGGTTTTACAAGCATAACCATAGACAAAATTCCTAAAAATGAGCTGGCTGAATATTATCCAGAATTTACGCCATATCTAGGTACTTGCTTTTTTGCCAAATGTACCCATGTACAAGAGCCAGATTGTGCTGTAAAAGAACAAATTGGACAGACCATCCATCCAGCACGTTATCAGCTTTACAAAAACTTCATGGAAGCAACAAAATAATTTATATACCCCCAAGGAACAGGACATACAGTTGTCCTGTTTTCTTTGTTATTATTAAATAAAAACTTAGGATGGTGTGTTATTATGGACACTTTACAAGTAAAAGAAATACTTAAAAGATACTTTGACGCATTCTATGAAGTGAATGTTGATGAACTGTCAACTCTTTTCCATGAAGCCATACGTATATATAGTCATGGCGAAAATGGGGCATTGGAGAGCATCTGCAAAGAAAACTTCATTAAGATTGTAAAAACGTTTAGACCTAATAGTGAAAATCCTGATTTTATTCGTGATGATGAGATATTGGCGATTGACTTCATTAGCGAAGATGTGGCTGTTGCACGGGTGAAGCTTAGGTTTGACAATTATATTTGCACGGATATAGTGAATATGATGCGTTTAGATGGTGTTTGGAGTATTGTCAGCATATTAGATACAAAAGAAGTCATACAACATTAAAACTGGTAGGGGCGGGCATTGCCCGTCCTTTTTATGTGGACGATAGCGTATAGTCCTGGGCATTAGTGCCAGCAGGCATGGGACGGGCAATGCCCGCCCCTACCACGTAAAAAACCCTTGACAAATGCAAGGGGATGAATTATAATGTCGAATAGAAGTATATTTATCTTCTTTCTTAGCAGATTGGGAAAGTGCGTGGGGCAAAAAAGGTTTCGCCACCACCCCACGCACTACATCCAAAATCGCATACACGACCTAGGCATATTATAACAGCCCAAGGTCTATTAGTCAAGCACTAAAAAACCAAACGAGGTGAAAATTTATGCCAGAAGAATTTAACGGTGTACCAGAAAATATGTACTTTTGGATGGTTGATACTGAAATAGCAATCATCCAAAACAGTATCAACAGAATTGAGATTACCTTGGCTTTTCGTTATGCCAAAGAAGAAGACGGTTTGAAAAACATAGAATACCTAAGCGGAAAAGCCACCTTAGATAAATTAAGAGAACAATTGCTTCAAACTTATACAGATTTGCCAGAAACCATATAAAGCGAAGGAGAAATTATGACACACTTAGCCCCATCAATCCTATCAGCCGACTTTACACGCCTTGGCGAAGGTTTTACCGCAATTGCCGAGGGGGGTGCGACCTATGTCCATTTGGACGTAATGGATGGGCATTTTGTCCCAAACATCAGCTTTGGTATCCCTGTGGTGGAGAGTTTGCGGAAGTTTGCGGATAAAAACGGCATAAACATGGTGTTTGATGCCCATTTGATGATTGACAATCCGAAGGAATACATCAAGCCATTTGCAGATGCTGGGGCAGACCTTATAACATTTCATTGCGAAGCCTGCACGAGTGCTGGCGAAGCCGTTGAAATTATCAACTTAATACGTAAAGAGGGCAAGAGGGTAGGTATCGCCATCAACCCAGACACGCCATCGGAAGCCCTAAAAGACCTTTTGCCACAAATCGACATGGCACTTGTTATGTCGGTTGTTCCTGGCTTTGGTGGGCAAGGTTTTATAGAACATACGCTTGACAAAGCCCGAACCATCCGCAAATGGTCTGACGAACAAGGTTTGCCACTGGACATCCAAATGGATGGTGGCGTAAATTTAGACAATATCCAAACCGTGGCTGGTGCTGGTGTCAACATAATTGTTGTTGGTTCTGCCATCTTTGCCCATGAAGATGTGACTGCCAAGACCCGTGAGTTTATCAATTTAATAAGCAAATAATATTGCACCCCTTGTCATATACTGGCAAGGGGTGATTTTATGGGCAAAAGACCCGTTAAGGGCGAGCAGATGCGGCGGGTTTATGGGCTTGCGATGCTGTCGGCGGCGGCTGGCATGATTGTCGCTTGGATTTTTACGCCATTTTCATTTGTGGCGGCGGTTTTTCTGGTTGCTTTGGGATTTTACTTCCTGTTTATGTGAAAAAATGCTACAAAAAGCGGCAAAAAATATTTTGCGGAAAATTTTGAAAATTCTTCTTGACAAAGGTTTCTATTTGTGTTATCATCAGCTTTGTAAGAGATGCAAAGCATCTAAAATATTTTTTGTAACAGTCTAGGAGGACTTTTAACATGAAAAATGGCACCGTAAAATGGTTCAATGCGGAAAAAGGTTTTGGTTTCATCTCTGTCGAGGGCGAAGACGATGTTTTTGTTCACTTCTCTGCTATCATGACTGATGGCTACAAAACTTTGGAAGAAGGACAAGAAGTTGAGTTCGAGGTGGTTGATGGAGCAAAGGGCCCTCAAGCAGCCAATGTTTCTCGCATCTAATTTAATTTAGTTGCACCCATGCTTTTAAGTCCATTAGAACGACATATA
>WQZZ01000107.1 GCA_009780485.1 Defluviitaleaceae bacterium
ACCAATAACGAAGGCGGTATCGCCCATTTCCTTCAGCTTCTTCAAGGTATCGTCCGCTTGCTCCTCTGCAACACAAACCACAAGCCCAATACCCATGTTAAAAATATTGTGCATTTCTTCCCTATCAATACGACCTTCTCGCTCCAAATATTGGAAAATCGGGTGTACATCCCAAGAACCCATGTTAATACGAGCTTGCAAATTGTCAGCTAACATCCTCGGAACATTTTCTAAAAATCCACCACCAGTAATGTTAGATATACCCTTAACATCAACGGCAGACATCAGACCTTTAACGGTGTTTGTGTAGATTTTTGTGGGCATCAACAATTCCTCGCCCATGGTTTTACCAAATTCTGCAATATATCTACTTACATTTTCGGTATTCGGCTGGATAACTTTACGCACCAAGGAATATCCATTGGAGTGCAGACCACTGGACGCAACACCAATCAAAACATCCCCACCAACAATTTTAGAACCATCTATAATATCTTTTTTGTCGATAATACCAACAGCCATGCCCGCCAAATCATACTCATCATCAGCATAAAAACCTGGCATTTCAGCAGTTTCGCCACCGATTAAAGCACAATTAGACTGACGGCAACCCTCTGCCACACCAGCCACAATTTGTCCAATTTTTTCGGGATAAACCTTTCCGCAAGCAATATAATCTAGGAAATACAGCGGTTCTGCTCCCGTACAAATAATATCATTAACAGAATAAGCCACACAATCTATCCCAATCGTGTCATGCTTATCCATAACAAAGGCAATTTTAAGTTTCGTTCCCACCCCATCCGTACCACTGGCAAGGACAGGCTCTTCCATATGTTTGAAAGCACCAAGGGAAAAAAGCCCTGCAAAACCACCTATAGAGGAAAACACCCCTTGTCTTGCGGTTGATTTTACATGAGCCTTAATTAAATCTATGGCCTGATACCCAGCATCCACGTCAACTCCAGAAAGCTTATAGTTTTCCATGGTCGAACCTCCTCGTATTATGACAAAAAGACAAAGTTTAGCCTATTCATAAATGGCGATATACAAAGCCATAATGAGCAATTCTAACATTGTTTTTATTGTTTGTCAACCACTTTTTTGTTAAAATATCGAAAATTACGTTAATATGACAAGACAAAACTGATAATACAGGCATTTTGGGCATATAATAATGCAAGTCTTCCATATGCACGATTATGGCTATAAATATTTCTTATGTGTCTCATTAAAGATTTGTATGTGTCAAATCGTTGACATAGGGTAACATATTGTAGTAAAATATTGGCATCATCAAAATTCAAAGGAGGACTATTGAATGGCAAATCCAAACATTGTTGTTGACACCCCGTTTTTTTACCTTGATGTCGACAAATGTATCGCTTGTGGTCTTTGTGTGAAAGTTACAACGACTCAACAAGTATGTAATGCGCTATTGTTTGATGGCGACAGGAAGGATAAAAAGTTTATCTACGACGCCGACAAGTGCGTAAACTGTGGTAACTGCGTGTCTGTGTGTCCAGTTGACGCATTGAAATCCAAATCAGATGTTCCTTACGAGGAAAGCGAAGTTACAAACACTCAAAGCACTTGCCCATTCTGCGGTGTTGGCTGTCAGTTGATTTACCAAGTAAAAGATAACAAAATTGTCAACGTAAAGCCAGTTAAAGACGCTACAAACAGCGGTATGCTTTGTGTTAAAGGTAAGTATGCTTACCATTATCCAAGCCATCCAAACAGACTTCAAAAGCCACTTATCCGTACCAATGCTAAGACCGAAGCTCCACAATGGAGAGAAGCTAGCTGGGACGAGGCTTATGATTTGGTAGCCAAAAAGTTCAAAGAAGCAATTGACAAATATACTATTTCTGAAACCAGCAAAGAAAAAGCTGTTTACAAAGGTCAAACAGAAAAAATTGGTATCTTGTCTTCTGCTAAAATCTCCAATGAAGACAACTATCTTGCACAAAAGTTTGCCCGTGTTATTTTCAAAAATAACAATGTGGACATTTGTGCCAGACTCTGACATGCCACTTCTGTATTTGGACTCGTGTTGTCCTATGGATCTGGTGCAATGTCAAACTCTTTGTTAGAAATGAAAAACAACGATGTAATCTTTGTAATGGGTTCTAACCCATCCATTGCACAACCAATTGCTTCTAACTACATTAAGCAAGCCAAGCTTGCTGGTGCAAAGTTGATTGTTTCCGACCCAAGAACTATTGATTTGGCGGAAATGGCTGACATTCACCTGCCCAACTATGCTGGTACAAACGGTGCCATCATCCAAGGTATGCTTTCTCACATCATCAAAGAAAAGCTTTACGATGAAGCCTATGTCTTGGAGCGTTGCGACATTGAAGGTACTGAATTCTTGTCCGTTGGCTGGAATGAGCTTAAAAAGCAAGCTGAAGACCCAGCAAACAGCGTAGAAGCTATGGCAAAAATTGCTGGCGTTTGTGCAGAAGATTTGAAAAAAGCTGCCGAGCTTTATGCTAAAGGACCAAAATCCTCTATCGTTTGGGGTATGGGAACTGCTCAGCACGCTAACGCTGTTGAAGTTGTTCAACATATCGCTAACCTTGTTGCTATTTGCGGCATGGTTGGTAAAGAAAGCACGGGTGCTAACCCACTTCGTGGTCAAAACAACGTACAAGGTGCTTGCGACACTGCTTGCCTTGCACTGTTCTACCCAGGTTACAAGTTCGTAGCTGACTATCCTCTAAAGCAGGGTGAAGGCTATGACCCAGATAAAGACCCAGATGCTGACCATTTTGAGAAAATCTGGGGCGTTCGTCCACCATATGGTCAAGGTCTTGCCCTTACCCATATGTGCATGAACCAAAAAGAATTAGATGAGCAAACTTGTGCATTAACTGGCAACAAGGCTACTTATCTAACCACTTCTTTGGCTGACAAGGCTTTGAATGTTATGTATTGCATCGGCTCTAACCCAGCCCATGCTTCTGCAGACGCTTTGTCCGTTAAGAAACACCTTGCTGGACTAGAGTTCTTAGTGGTTCAAGACATTTTTATGACTGAAACCGCTGAGCTTGCTGACGTTGTTCTTCCTGCTTATGCAAAGCATGAGAAGTGGGGAACTTACTCTAACACCGAGCGTCGTGTTCACCTTGCTCGCCCAGCTCTTACCCCTCCAGGCGAAGCTAAGTCTGACATGGAAATTATGATTGAATTGATGAAGCGCCTTGGTTATGAGCAGAAAGTAACTAACCATACTGACCAACACAGCACTTCAAAAGAAATCTTGGCTGAAATTGGTGCTTCCATGCCGCAATATGCTGGTTTGACCCATGAGAATATCACTGAGCAAAATGGTATTCACTGGCCAACTGGTGGTGCTGACGGTCTTGCCAAGAATCCAGGTGGTACTCGCTTCTTGCACGCCGCTGGCTTCCCACGTGGTAAGGGTGTGCTTCGTGGCTTTGGCTTTACGCCAGCTGACGAGCAACCTTGCGACCAATACCCAGTAATACTAACCACTGGTCGTACTTTGTACCACTGGCACGCAATGCAAATGACTGACAAGTCTAGCAAATTGCTTACTACCCAGCACGAAGGCTTCATTGAAATCAATGACAAAGATGCAGCTAAATGGGGCGTTGCCACTGATGATTATGTGAAAATTACTGGTCGTCGTGACGTGGCATTTGCTAAAGTTGTTGTAACCGAAGACATCAAAGAAGGCGTGGTGTTCTCACCGTTCCACTTCCATGATGTTTACATCAACAACTTAACCAACCCGAAGCTTGACCCAATTGGTGCTGAGCCAGAGTTGAAAGTCGCTACTGTAAAAATTGAAAAGGCTTCTGCAAGCGACAGAAACCGTGCTGGTAAGTACAAAGATGGCAAACTAGCTTCTCCATCTAAGTAATTTTTTATAAAATCCTATATATTGCGATTGCCCTGCCCTATTCTGGGGCAGGCTTTCGCTTTGTTAAGGGATTGTCAAACTTTAGCCAACCTTGTAAGGAGGTTATTTAATGGCGAAGCAAAAGTGGGAATGTCATATTTGCCGAAACAGCAGTAAATTGCCCGATGGAACTCCTTATCCAGAAGTTTGTCCAGTTTGCGCAACAAGCCTAGCAAACCGTTCTGAAGAAATGGAAAGGTGGACTGCCAGTGTGGAAAAACAGGCGGGTGGCATAAGGGAAGATGTCGTAGTGGTGTCACTTACCAACAAACGCTTAATTTTTCGTGGTCAAAACGTAGGCGGAACAGGTGCTTTGCTTGGTGGTCTTGTTGGTATGGCGATTGAAAGTGCCGTAAAGGCTGGTAAAACCAACCTTAACATCGCTTGGTTGCCTATTGAAGATGTATCATCCATTAGTAGCGAGGTCGCTGGGCTTTTCAAGGGAAAAGTGATGACTAGCGTACACGCAAAAGACGGCAAAATCTACACCATGAAGCTTTCCAAAAAAGGGTTTGAGAATTTCCAAGCTCAAATTTCCCCGATGATTGGGCGGTAAAACGATGAAAATTTTCGGTGATGCGATGATTTTATGCGGGGGCAAAAGTTCTCGTATGGGTTTTGACAAATCCCTATTGAAAATTAATGGGGAATATGTTATAAATATTATGGCGGACAAATTGTGTCATGTTTTTGATGATGTTTCCTTGTGTGCCAACGGAGCTGGCAAGTTTGAAAAGTTTGGCTTGCCTGTGTTTTCGGATATTTATAATGAAGGGATTGGTCCAGTGGCTGCCGTACACGCCGCCCTGTCAATCGCCAAATCACGTTATATTTTCGTGGTTGCGGTGGATATGCCCTTGCTTAACTTGGAATATATCCGCCACATGATGCAGGTGTTAGAAAACACTAGCCCTCCTCCCCTCGCCCTTGTGCCTGTGATTGGTGACTTTATGGAATCTACCCACGCATTTTTCTCCGTGGACGCTTTAGGGTTTATAGAGGAGCAGATTGAGGCAGGCAACTTCTCTGTCAACAAGATTTTGAAGGGGCTTAATGCAATGTGTTTACAAGAGGAGATAAGCCGTGGATTTGACCCAGATTTAACCATGTTTACCAACCTGAATTATGTAGATGATTTGGATAAAATTGGAGGTATCAGCCGTGATTAACGAAACCACAATAATCAGATATGACCAAGAGGGCAACAGACCCATGGAAGACCCCGTAATTAGGGAGCTTCGTGCCAATTTAATGATAAATGGAGAGCTTTATCTGTCCATGATGTGTTTACCCCAGCATTTTGAGGAATTGGCGGTGGGATTTATGTTCTCTGAAGGTTTGATAAAATCCTACGAGGACATTAAAAATATTGATGCTACTTGCACAGGTAATATTTTTGTTTTTACCCACGAACCTGTGGTATATAACAAAAATGAAAACCGAGTGCTGGTTTCTGGCTGTGCTAACGGAAGCGTGAATATGTCATTTCTTAACGAAGCAAACCTACAACCGCTAACAGGAGATTTGACATACAGTTACGATGAAATTATTGGCATGATGGTTAAATTTTCTAAACAATCTCCCATTTTTCAGGAAACTGGTGCTGTACATAGTGCCGCTTTATTGTTCAAAAACGGTGAAGACATCTTTTTCGAGGATATTGGTCGCCACAATGCCGTTGACAAAGTGGTAGGAACAGCTTTGATGCGTAATTTGCCCATCAGCGAGGGTGTGCTTTTAATCAGCGGAAGGGTGTCATCGGAAATCGCATTAAAAACTAGTCGGTTGGGTATACCTGTTATGATTAGTCAATCTGCACCCACATCCATGTCGGTTGCCATTGCTGAAAAAGTGGGTATGACCTTGATTGGTTTTGCGAGAGGCCGCCGTTTTAACGTGTATTCTGGAAGTTCAAGAATTAAATAAAAAACCTTTAAGGAGGAAAAAGAAATGTCTGAAACGACAAAAAAAGCCGTGTCGCCCGAAAAGGTGTGGACTCTTTTAGCGGCTATCACTCTGATTTACGGTTTGGTGCTAACTGCACTAAATCTCGGGGACAACAGCTTTTTTGATGCCCTGTGGACTTATGGCTTGTGGAGCATCATCAACAATCCAGCCATTTTGCCTTTGGACTACATTGCCATGGGTGGTATTGGTCCAGCGTTTGTAAACTCTGGTATTGTGGGCTTTCTTGTACTTGGTTTTTTCAAATTTGCCAAGTTGCCAATTAGTGGTCCACAAATGGGTGTTCTAGGTCTAACCATGGGCTTCTCGTTCATGGGTAAAAACTTCTTGAACATTTTGCCGATTCTTTTGGGTGCGTTGTTGTACTCCGCATTTACCAAGGCAAAAGACGCTGGCTTGCGTGACACTTATAAAAACCACATTACAATGGCTGGTTTTGCGACGTGTCTTGCTCCAATCATTACCCAACCCGCCTTTATTCCGCAGTTTAATGCTGACGGGCATCAAGTTTTTGGTATCCTAATCGGTGTGGTTTTGGGTCTTGGTATTGGTTTCTTTATCAATGCTATGGCTGTTTTCATCCGCAAAAGCCACGAAGGACTTAACCTTTATAACATCGGATGGGGTGCTGGTCTTTTTGCTACGGCTCTAACTGCTGTTTACGGTGCTTTCGGCGTGCAAAACTTTGTTGGTGCCGCTCCTTATCGTAATCTTGGGCAAGTTATGGTAGATGTTTATGGAAACTATCGCCAACTTAGCATGCCAGGCACTTACAACTGGGAGATTCATGGTTATGTAGCTTTCCTTTCTTTATTCTTCATCCTAATGGGCTTCCTAAGTGGTGCAAAGGGTAGCGACATCAAAGAAAGCTTGTATCTAAAAGCTGGCGATTCTAAGTTCATAAACAACTTCTTTGCGAAATATGGTGCAGGCAAAACATATCTCGCCATGGGTCTTTTAGGTGTTATGATTTTGGTTGTGACATTGGGACTTAACGTAAACATGAAT
>WQZZ01000108.1 GCA_009780485.1 Defluviitaleaceae bacterium
TCAGGTCCTGCTGTGCCAGACAATTCCACTGTGGCGGATGCTCAGAAAGTTGCGGAAAAATACAAATTGCAACTAACAGACCTGCAACGTAAATATCTGCTGGAAGAAACGCCAAAAACCATCAACAATGTAAAAACTGTTATCACAGGAAGTGTGGCAACCTTATGTGAAGCCGCCAAAAAAATAGCGGAAGAATTGGGCTATACCTCAACGGTGCTAACCACAACCATGAACTGTGAAGCGTCAGAAGCTGGACGTTTACTTGGCTCTATCGCTTCTGACACATTCGGGGGTCGTAACAGCTTTACTCGCCCGTGTGCAATCATTGCTGGCGGTGAAACCGTGGTAAATATCAAGGGCAAGGGCAAGGGTGGTCGTAACCAAGAAATCGCCCTTTCTGCTGCAAAATCCATCGCTGGGCTTAATGATATTTTGATTTTCTCCCTAGGTTCGGATGGGACGGATGGTCCAACGGATGCAGCGGGCGGTATTGTGGATGGCGAAACGGTCATCAAACTAAAGTCCAAGGGATTAGATGTTGACAAAGTGCTTGCCGATAACGACAGCTACACGGCTTTGGGGGCTGTAGACGGGCTGATAGTTACAGGCCCAACAGGCACAAATGTAAATGATGTTACAATAATCCTTTGTAAATAAAATACAAAACGCCGTTGCGACTAAATGAAGCAAGGGCGTTTTTGGTTGTTATGCAAATTAATGGTTGTTGTCTACCAAACCCAAAAATCCTTGTTCATCAATGATGGTTACGCCCAATTCCTGTGCTTTTTTGTTTTTAGAGCTTGCTGATGCGGTGTCGTTGTTTATGAGATAGTTTGTCTTTTTCGACACAGAGCCAGCCACCTTGCCCCCCAACTCTTCGATATATTCGGTTAGGGCTTTTCGGTTATCAAAATGTTTCAAATCCCCAGTTATTACGAAGGTTTTGCCTGCTATCAACGAACTTTCGACAGGGGCGACAGTTTCGGGGCGTTTTATATTTAGATGTGATAGGGCAGCGTCTACATTTTCATTGTTTTGAGGGTTTCGGAAGTAGCTGTATATGGATTGTGCCATAATATCACCAAAACCATCAATTGCAGAAAAGTCATCAGGTTCTGCTAACCGAATTGCATCAAAATCATAACCAAAGTGACGGCAAAGGGATTTTGCACCAGAAAGCCCAATATTATCAATGCCAAGAGCGTAAATAAAGTTTGCCAAATCCAAGGTTTTCGACTTTTCAATCGCATCCGTCAATTTAGCGTAGGAGCGTTCACCGAAGCCTTCCATCCCTTTAATTTGTTCTGCATATTCACCCAATTTGTAAATATGGCTAAAATTAGAAATATATCCCAAGTCAATAAACTTTTCGATGGTTTTTTCACTTAACCCCTCAATGTTCGCCCCATCCCGACCAACGTAGTGAACAATTGTACGGGCGACCCTTGCACGACAGTGGGCATTGTCACAGTGAAGTGTTTTAACACCTTTTTCATCCCGCAAGATAGTTGAATGGTCACAAACTGGGCAAGTGTCCGGGTGTCCAACAAAACCGCTTCGGGTAAAATTTTCATCAATCTGCGGGATTATCATATTTGCTTTATACACACTAATTTCGTCACCAACGCCAAGCTCCAAGCCTTCCGCAATGGATACATTGTGCAGGCTTGCACGTGCAACGGTGCTACCTTCAATATCTACAGGCTCAAACAAAGCGATTGGGTTGATTAGGCCTGTGCGTGATGTGTTCCATTCGATGCCGATTAGGCGGGTGGTTGCCAATTCGTCTGCCCACTTAAAAGCCAGAGAGTCTCTAGGGAATTTGCTGGTAGCCCCCAAACTAGCAGAATATTCTACATCATCGTAAGTCAAAACCAGCCCATCTGTGGCATAGTCCATTTTGTCCACAGTCTGCTTAAAACCTTCCACTGCATCTGCCACATTTTCAGTATTTACCATCTTGTATTCAGCCAATGCAAAACCCTGGTCTGCCAAAAAAACTAAAGCTCGCTCTTTTGTTTGTGACTTGTATTCGGAATGTTCCAACACCGCAAAGGCGAAATAATCCACTTTTCGACTAGCGGCAATTCGGCTGTTAAGTTGGCGAATTGTTCCCGCACACAAATTCCGAGGATTTTTGTATTTTTCCCCTTCCATCCCCTCGTTAATCCGCTCAAACTCCGTAAAACTTATAACTGCCTCGCCCCTGACCCACAAATCTCCCTTAAATGTGATTCCCTTAGGTATGTTGCGGAAAAATTTTGCGTTGTGGGTCACATCTTCGCCAACCTCACCATTGCCACGGGTCAAAGCTTGTGACAGCAAACCGTTTGAATATTTTAACACAATGGTTAGCCCGTCAAGCTTCCAAGACAAAACACCTTCATGGTCAGCCAAAAAACTTTCCAGCTTACCAATTTCCTTTGTTTTATCCAAAGAAAGCAAGGGGGTGTGATGCCGAACCTTCTCAAGAGAAGAAGCCACCTCATAACCCACCTTTTGGGTGGGGGAATTTTCTAGAACAACGCCACTATTTGCCTCAAGCAACAAAAGCTCGTCATACAAGCGGTCATACTCAAAATCCGACATTATCTCACGGTCATTTTCATAAGCCGATGCCGCTTCATTCAAAATGTTTACTAACTCAGTCATTCGCTCCATTAATTTTCCTCCCAAATCAGACCCAGACCAATTTTCTTGCGTATATTTAATTGTAACCAAAATAATTATTATTTGCAAGGAGAAAAAATATGAAAAAATTTTTAAGTTTTCTTATGGTGGCAACCCTTACGTTGGGAGCAACCCTCACAGTTTTTGGTGCGAGTAACAATCTTCACCAAGATGTCAATGACTTTGTTCGTCAAAACGAAGCCACAACCGCTGCTATGTCTGTTTCTGTGTTTACAGGCAATGATGTTCTGCTGGAGCAACATCACGGTCGTATTAACATTGCCAACAATGTGGCAAACCACCCCGAAGCTGTTTTTGAATGGGGTTCAGCTACCAAACTGCTAGTGCCTGTAAGTGCTTTACAACTTGCCGAACGAGGTCTACTTGACCTTAACGAGGACATCCGCAACCACCTGCCACAAGGCTTTTTAACAGGGCTTAGGTATGACGAACCAATAACCATGATGCACCTGCTAAACCACACAGCAGGCTTTCAAAATACTTTTTTAGAATTTAATGTAGCTGCAAGAGAGGGTACAACCAGCGGGCTAGGGGAAGCACTTGAAGTCTTTCAGCCACCTCAGATTTTTCGCCCTGGAAGCGTGACAGCTTACAGTAATTTCGGAACAGCTTTGGCGGGATATGTGATAGAGAGGGTTTCTGGTATTCCTTTCCACGCCTATGTAGAAGCCAATATTTTTACCCCTCTCGGCATGACGCAAACTGCATTAGCCCCCAATCTTAGCGATAATCTTTGGGTGCAAGCCCAGAGAGAGCATACACACGGTTATACGCTTGGTTTACAAAGCTTGGGGGTAGCCGATTTTCCAATCGACTGGTATCCTGCAGGCTCGGCAACAGGTACATTAGCAGACTTTCGCAAGTTTGGGCAGGCGTTACTTTCAGATAACTCAATACTATTCCAAAACCCAGAAACACTAGGATTGCTGCTGTCCCCGACGTCATTTTTCCCAGACGGAACAGGTCGTAGCTATCACGGATTTTGGGGCGAACCCAATTTTATGGGTCATGTGGTGGGACACGCTGGCAACACGCCAGGACATTCCTCCACCCTTTTAATCGACATTGAAAATGGCTTTGGTGCGGTTGTTATGACAAACCAAAGACTGGAATATGTTCACAATAGGCAAATGATGAATGTCATTTTTGGGGAAAGTGATTTTTCTAATTTGGGCGACCCCGCCAATGATATAAGGGTTAGCGGAATGTTCCGTAACTCACAAAGACACGAAAGAGGGATGTTCAAATTTTTAGGATTTTTGGATTTCCGCCCATTTTTCCAACAAGATGACGACACACTAAGCACTCCATTTTTCGGCACGTTGTCCCAAGTGGCGGATGGTGTGTACAGAACCGATATGGATTGGGACCAGTCCGAACTTTTCTTTGTGTCAGCGGATGACAGGGGTAATGTACAGTATATAACCGCTGGTAGCAGGGATTATATTAGGGTTAGCTGGGGCGTGGTAATTTTTGAAGTGGTTGCCCTGTTGTCCTTTGTGGTTGCTGGGCTGTACGGGCTGGTAATGCTAATTAAAATCGTAATCCAGAAACTACGTAACAGGGGGCAAGATACCTCAAAAATTCATTTGGGATTGTATGGCGTTTTGTCGCTGATGTTAGTAAATTTCATGGTGTTTGCAATAGGTGCATTTACAGGAATGCTCCCAACAGCAATGATTATCCATGGGGTTCTGTTCATCCTGCTTTCACTCGCAATCATCGCTTGCGTTGTAATATTATGGCTATCTAAAAATCGTAGCAACAAATTAATCACTCCTTCAATAATGGGATTTTTGGCAGTCTTTAGCATCATTTATTGGCAATTATGGGTATTTTGGCTATAGATGGGCAAACTGTCAAAAAGGAGTGATTTTAATGTCAAAGAAAAATTATCCAAATCCAAATGATGTTCCAGCCCAAACCGTTCTGTCCACAGAGCTGACTGGTGCAGGGGTTTCAACTGTGAACACTGAGTATGACCCCCATTTGGAAAAGCACCTTAACCACCAGATGCAAAAACGCAAGCCAAACATAACAAGGTAAATAGGAGTGATTTTAATGTCAAAGAGAAATTATCCAGACCCAGACAGTATGTCAAATCTAGTGGTTGCCACAACTGAGCCTATGACGAGCAATTTTCCTACCACAGTCATTGACCCGACCTTGGAAGATGAGCTAAAAGCTGGCAACCAATTTAGACGACGCAGACCAGACTTTAAGGGATGAATGTATCCCTGTTTCAAAACATAACAATCAACCCCACTCAAGGGCGGGGTTTTTGACTATGGACAAAATCTACAAAACCATCATTGCGAGGAACGCAGTGACGAAGCAATCTCGTTTTCAGAGATTGCTTCGCTTTGCTCGCAATGACAAACCTTTTGGTTAAAATATCGCTTTAATTTGGTCTTTGATACCGATAATATAGTCCAACATCTCACGGTTGATTTTTGCCAACTGTTTCATTTCTGGACTGTCGAAACCTTCGCAATAAGCCACAAAAATCAACTGTATAGATAAAATGACATAGTAAACAGCCTGCTTCTCCTCATCCGTCAGCGGCGAAACCTCATCGTAACCAAACAAAACACCCGATAAAATCAACAGCCATTTATCCCTTATATCTTTGTCACCATATTCCCATTTCGCTAAAATGCCCGTGGCAAGATAGCAAACATCAAACAATCGAATATTCCTTTCACTAATATCAAAGTCAATGAATCCCGTAACTTCGCCATTGTCAAAAAGAATATTGGCAGGGTTTGGGTCACGATGGATTAGCTGTTTTGGCAATTTGCCTGCCAGCTTACCAAAATTCTCTTTGTAATCATCCGTAACATCTGCGGGCAAATCAAGCTTTTTTGCCCACTCTGTTGCTTGCTTGTAAACATCTTTATCATCGGGCATAACATCGGCTTCCACATCTTTCAAAGCCAAGTGTAGATTGGCGAGTGCCTTACCGCATTTTCTACCAAATTCTTGACGACTTTCGCCAAAACGGTCAACATCAGGCAAGGGTATGCCCTTAATTTTATGACTTAGGGTAAAAACACGCTCCCCATCAAGATATTCAGAACCCGTTTTGGTTAGCAATGCTGACGATGTAATAAAACCTTGTTTTGTCAAGGCTTTACGTAGTTTCAAGTCACGCAAAACTAGGTCACGGTCGGCGGTTTTCAAAATCAAATCTTCTCCGTATCGCCAAACATTTTCTTTAACTTTTGCCCCATCGTCAGCACTGATATTCTTTAATTCCAGCCCTTGTGGGGCATCCCAATGGCCCAAAGCCACTCTTAATTCGTGTTCTCGTAACATATTAGCCTCCCATTTGCCATATAATGACAGATATTTTTTAGGAGAAATGCCGTACATACGCACAAATGCCTTGTAAAAGCCTGCATACGTGTCAAAACCGTAATCAAATGCAACATCCACAGCCTTTGCACCCATAGCCATTTCCTGCAAGGCTGCATCAAGCCTGCATTTGCAGATGTAAGCCGAAATGGTACGTCCTGTAGCCGTGGCAAATAAGCGACCAAAATGCCAAACTGAATAACCAGCAATTTCTGCCAACTCATCCGTTGTAATGTGGGTCTTGAGATTTTGTTTGATATATGCTAAACTTAAATCAATGCCGTACATTTGACACCTCCCTTTGTGGTAGGTATAATATAACATTATTATAACACAAAAACATTTCCCTGATTGGCCAAGTTACGAAAGGAAATAAATATGATAAACCTAACCCCCCAACAACGTGAGGATGTTGGTCTAAATTTCATTTTACGCCACCTAAACCCTGAAACACCCTATGGGGTTGAGAAAGCCAAAAAAATAGCCCCTCAAACCAATGAGGGGGTTGAAATCAGTTTTGATAACACTGAAAGGATAATGGACTTTAATAGTCACCATTTGTCCCATTTCAAAAATATCCGCGGTTGCGTGGAAAAGGCAAAATCCCTACCCTTAAATGAAGTTGAGTTATTTGAGATTAAGAGCTTTTTGTTGACACTCGAAAAGCTGCTTGGCGAAGAAATGCCCAAATTACAAAATATAAACTTCATTCCGATGGACAAAGCCCTTGACATCCTAGACCCACAAAACCAACGCCTTGCCCCATTTTCTCTCCAATCCCCTACCCTTTCA
>WQZZ01000109.1 GCA_009780485.1 Defluviitaleaceae bacterium
AAACACTTGAGGAATTAAAAACTGCTATTGAATTGTTTAGTTGATAGATTGAACTAGACCTGTATTAGACACATGGGTGTTGATATTACAGGGGTTAGAGGGGTTTTGGAAGTAATTTATATTAGGTGCGATTAATAAATATTGTAAAGGGGTTTCTTATGACTTCAAATGAAAAAATGGAAGCTGTCATTGAATTGGCAAGAGAGGCAATGAATAACGGGGAACTCCCTATAGCTGCCGCCATTTACTGTGGCAACGAGCTAATTTCATCAGCTCACACAACAGAACGCGTCGATGGAAGATGGTTGGTACACGCTGAACAAAAAGCGTTAATGGAAGCGGATATGAAAAAGTTGCCGATGAAAACTCGTCGTAATTTAGAATTATATACAAATCTTGAACCATGTCTTATGTGTCTTGGAATGGCTCTATCAAGTTTTATTGGGAAAATATATTATTCTGTTGAAGCTCCTGACGATGGAGCGATAGAATTTGTTAAAAATGAATATGAAAACCGCACAGTAGCTGGACTTTCGGCTTGGCGTTTTCCAGAAGTGAACTACGGGTTGTTGCGCAAACAAAGCATACAATTATTTTGCGAATTTGTTGAGCAAAACGAAGGACAACCTGGAGTAGATTTTGCACGGTCAATAGCAATTTTACATTAAAAGTGTACAAAATAAGCATTAGCAACATTACTTCCGCCATTCACAGCATATGTCTTATTGGCTACACGCAAGTAATATGGTTATGAAAAGTAAACCTAAGCATTTCTTCTATATCTGGTATATGCTCTGTTTTCTGCGACAGCATATGTCTTAAAAGCCTATTTCCTAGTATTTAGAGTTTTGCAGGGAAAAATCTGCTATATAGCAGACTAATGACAAGACCCTATGCTCGTCATTGCGAGCAAAGCGAAGCAATCTCTAATGGCGTAAATGTAAGATTGCCCTGTTCTTTTGCGAAGCAAAGATGGGTTTCGCACAGTTTGCCGTGGGCGAGCCACTAAGGTCGCTTCGCTCCTCACAACGAAGATAAAAGGTGCTTCGTCTACAATCTGATATATAGAATTTGATATCTTGCACTTATGATAACCCGTTTTATTATGATTGCAGGCAGATAAAGCTAAGTTTGAAAAGTTTATCCAAAAACGCAAGGAGAAAAAGAGATGAGCATATTTCAGCCAATGGCAGAAAGGTTACGCCCAGCTACCTTCGACGGTTTTGTGGGTCAAAAGCATCTTGTGGGTGAAGGGGCGTTGTTGCGCCGTTTGGTAGAGAGGGACACGGTGCCTTCTATGGTACTATGGGGGCCGCCTGGGGTGGGCAAAACCACCCTCGCCCGCATAATAGCAGGCATGACAAATGCTGAATTTATCAACTTTTCCGCAACGCAAAACAGTATTAAAGAGGTGCGGGCGGTGATGGAGCAGGCAAGTGTTGCCCAACAATGGGGCAAAAAGACAATTGTGTTTGTAGACGAAATCCACCGTTTTAACAAAGGGCAACAAGACGCATTTCTGCCACGTGTGGAAAATGGTAGCATTATTTTGATTGGTGCAACAACCGAAAACCCTTCATTTGAAATAAATTCCGCCTTGTTGTCCCGTTGCAAGGTGTTTTTGCTCTACGCACTTACAACCGAAGAAGTGACGGAGCTATTGTCAAGCGCAGTGACCCATTTCGCTAAAGAGAATAACTGTAAAATCGACATAAACACCGATTTGCTGGACATTATCGCTCAATTTTGCGGAGGGGATGCACGAATGTCCTTAAACACGCTGGAAATGGCATTAAGCTCAGCAATTATCGCAGATGGCGTTATGAATGTGAGCGAGGAACTTATCCAGCAAGTTGTTAGCAAAAAAATCAACTTATACGACAAAAAGGGTGAGGAGCATTATAATATCATATCCGCCCTGCATAAGTCCATGCGAAACTCTGACGTACACGCAACAATTTATTGGATGTGCCGAATGTTAGATGGTGGCGAAGACCCTCTTTATATCGCCCGCCGTCTAGTGCGTTTCGCCAGCGAGGATGTGGGGCTTGCCGACCCGCAGGCATTGGTACAAGCCAATGCCGCCTATCAAGCCAGCCATTATAATGGTATGCCAGAATGTGGTGTAAACCTTGCACAAGCCGCCATTTACCTTGCACTTGCCCCAAAATCCAACGCCCTTGAAACTGCATACAACAATGCCATGGATGACATTGCCAAAAACCCCGCAGAGCCAGTGCCTTTGGTCATTCGCAACGCTCCAACCAAGCTAATGAAACAGTTGGATTACGGAAAAGGTTATAAATACGCCCACGACCATGCAGAAAAAATCACTGATATGCAGTGCCTACCCGACAGCCTTGTGGACAAAACCTACTACCATCCAACAACACAAGGGCGAGAAGCCCGCATCGTTGAGCATATGCAAAATTTAGAAACCCTTCGCAAAAAGCTTGGTGAAAGTAAATAAAAACGCTTGCTTTTTGTTTTAGATTGTGGTAGTATGTATAAGTTGCACGCCCACACTGGGTTGCTGGCTTCTCCGTCCGCTTCTTGGTGTTGGGGTAAACATAATTTTAGGAGGAAAGAAAATGACAGTTGACAAACAAGCAATTATCGAAAAATTCGGGCGTACGCCCAATGACACTGGCTCGCCAGAGGTGCAGGTGGCACTTTTAACCGCCCGCATCAACTCTTTGACAGAGCATTTGAAAACCCACAAAAAAGACCACCATTCACGTCGTGGTTTGCTTATGATGGTTGGTCAACGCCGTGGTCTTTTGGATTATATCATCAAGACCGACATTAACAAGTATCGTGATTTGATTGCCGAGCTTGGCATTAGAAAGTAGAATGTTTTATGGGGGCGGCGTTTTGTCGCCCTTTTTTACGAATTTTTTTGTGAATAGGAGAAAATGATGTACAGAACTTATGAAATGAACTTAGCGGGCAGTCCGTTTAAGGTGGAAATTGGACGTGTGGCAGAGCAAGCTGACGGTGCTTGTGTTATACATTATGGTGAAACAGTGGTGCTTTGTACCGCTACCATGAGCGAAAAACCAAGGGCGGGCATTGACTTTTTCCCCTTGTCCTGTGATTATGAAGAAAGATTGTATGCCGTGGGCAAAATCCCTGGCGGTTTTATTAAGCGTGAAGGTCGCCCGACGGAAAAGGCGGTTTTAGCTTCCCGTTTAATTGACAGACCAATTCGCCCGCTTTTTCCTGATAATATGCGTAATGATGTGGCAGTGGTTGCCACGGTTTGGTGTGTAGACCAAACCCATGCCCCAGAGGTTGCCGCTATGATTGGTGCAAATATTGCACTGGCAATATCTGACATACCCTTTAATGGACCAGTTTCCAGCCTAAATATTGGCTTGGTAGATGGTCAGCTAATTATATGCCCAGATGAGCAACAACGTGAGGTCAGTCATCTACATTTAACGGTTTCGTCTACCAAGCACAAGGTTATGATGATTGAAGCAGGGGCAAATGAAGTGGACGAGGGCACCATGTTCAAAGCCATTACCCTTGCCCACGATGAAAACGTAAAAGTTGTTGAGTTTATCGAAAGCATTGTGGCAAAAGAGGGCAAGCCCAAGAAAGAATTTGAAAGCATGGAAATTCCAGCGGACATTTACTCTGCTGTCACTAATTTTATTGGTAGCCAGCGGATGGAAGATGCGGTCTTCTTTGAAATAAAGCAAAAACGTGACGAGGCGTTAAGCCAAATACGTGAAGAAGCCAAAGAAGCAATTATGCCTGAATTTGAACACGTAGAAGGCATAGAGAGCTGGATAAACCAAGCCATCTATAAATTTGAAAAGCAAACCGTCCGTAAGATGATTTTGGTTGACGGCAAACGCCCAGACGGACGTGCCGCCAATCAACTTCGCAACCTTCACAGCTCGGTGGACATTTTGCCACGTACCCACGGTTCTGCAATCTTCTCCCGTGGGCAAACGCAGGTTATGACCGTTACCACGCTTAGTTCTATGAGCGATGTTCAACGCCTTGACGGTCTTGATTTGGGCGAGGAACAAAAGCGTTATATGCACCATTACAATTTCCCCAGCTATTCTGTTGGCGAAACCCGCCCCAATCGTGGACCTGGTCGCCGTGAAATTGGGCATGGTGCTTTGGCAGAAAAGGCATTGCTTCCTGTTTTGCCCTGCGTGGAAGATTTTCCATATGCAATCCGCACAGTGTCGGAGGTTGTAAGCTCTAACGGCTCAACTTCTCAGGCGGCGGTTTGTGGTTCGTCCTTGTCTTTGATGGCAGCGGGTGTGCCACTTAAAAAGCCTGTTGCAGGCATTTCCGTTGGTCTTGTCACAGGGACTACAGATGATGATTATATTTTGATTGACGATATTCAAGGTATTGAGGATTTCTTTGGCGACATGGATTTCAAAGTAGCTGGTACTGATGCAGGCATAACCGCAATTCAGCTCGACATGAAAATCGAGGGTCTAACCCACGAAATTATCAAAGCCAGCCTTTACCATTGCCGTAAAACACGCCTTGAAATCCTTGAGCAGAGCATGAACCCAGCCATCGACATTGCACGCCCAGAAATCTCCAAATTTGCCCCTAAAATTGTTATGGTGCAAATTGACCCAGACCGTATGGGCGAGGTTATTGGACCAAAAGGCAAGGTCATCCACCAAATTATTGACGAGTGTGGTGGAAGCAAGCGTGAGCTTGGTGGGATTACCATTGACACCATGGACGACGGCAAAATTTACGTTGTTGGCACAAATATGGATAATATCCAAAAAGCTGTCGCCATGATAAACCTTATCCTTGAAACGCCAGAAGTTGGAACGGTGTTTACGGGCAAGGTTGTCCGTCTTATGTCCTTTGGTGCTTTTGTAGAGATTGCCCCTGGTAAGGATGGTCTTTGCCATATCAGCCAGCTTGCTGTGGAGCGTGTAAACGCTGTTGAAGACGTAGTAAAAATCGGTGACGAGCTTGCTGTACGCCTTATCGAAATTGACGATACTGGCAGGTTAAATTTCTCTCATAAAGCTACAATTCCAGGTTATGAGGACAGCAGACCACCAGCCAAAAAGCCAAGCAGTGGTCCGCCAAACCGAGGCGGTGGTGGCAACAGACCACCAAGACGATAATATTATGTGATGCCGATATTTAACTAACAAAAACCCCCAATCAAGGGGGTTTTTGTTAGTTAAATATCTTTCATTTCATAAGTTGGTTAATTCCAAACTATAAACCTAATACCATCTGGTCTTGATGCCACCCCAGAGCTAAAGTAAAAAATAATTATTGCCCCATAGAGTAAAGAATACCTCGTAAACATCAAACCACACCCTGTGAGCCCAAAATGACGATTCGACAACAACGGAACTGTTTGGGGGGACATTATGAACAGTGACTGTTGTAGAATTTGTAACGGTCTGGCTGTAGTTGAAGCCGACATTTGCTGAAATCAAGTTGCGTGAAGCACCGATACCACCAGAAAGAGAGCCTGTTCTACTTTTAGCTATTGTGTGACTAAGACTAGAAAGGTGGGACGAGTTATTTCTAAGAGTTGTGTGTCTTGTGCTGTCCCCAAACCATGACCACATGGGAGGGTCTGGGTGTACATTTCTTATAACCATTGACCAAAAATGAGGAGCTATGTCTATATTAGGCATATTTTCTGAAACCTCACCCTGATTTGGTAAGTCCATGATAAACGAGATTGCTTCGTCGTATGCCAAAGGCAAAAGGGTCGCTTTATGCCCGTATGGTGTATCTTGCACAAATACATCGACCATATCAACCCCATAAGGCACAAAACCGATTTCTAATATCCTAGAAGTGTCTTGTGGTGGTATTAAATTGTTTAATTTTTGAATTTCAAGAAGTACATCTTCATCCACAATACGTAATGTGTTGTCATTTTGATTTAAGGCAATCGCATTGCCACGCATTACACTTTCGGGAAAAATAAATGGAACAATGGTGTCCAAAAATCTATCAATGACGGAATGTGTTGGTTGTGCATCATAAGATATGTAGTTAGATGAAGCGATAACGGATGCCGAAAGCAACATCGCCATAAACACAGGTGAAAATACACTTAAAGACTTTTTGTTTTTCATATGTTTTCCTCATTAGGAAATTACGGCAAAGCCGTGGTTGGTAAACAACATGATATGACAGCTACGTCTGCCATATTTTATATAGCTATGTATGATGCTATTATAACACCCTCCCCAACCCTCGTCAAACAAAATTTGAATAAATTTAACTTATTAATAAAAAGTAACTAAATATGTGCTGATATGTATACAAAAAGCTTCCGAAGCACTTGCTATAAATCGGTGCTATTGGCAGGCTAAAATTCTTTTTAATAAAAATAAACACCCTTCCGCTGGAAAGGTGTTCGGACTGATGACAAACCTCTACGCTCGTCATTGCGAGCGTAGCGAAGCAATCTCTAATAGCGTAGATATGAGATTGCTTCGTCGCTTCGCTCCTCGCAATGACGGACTTTGTTTATAATCCGAAACACCTTTCAAATTAAAAGGTGTTTTTTTCATATTTTTTACAAAAAACTATTGACAAAAGCAAAATTATGTCATATACTGGAGATGTAACATCATTCTCTCATTGGGGTACTGTAAAGAGTGCTTGCCTGCACAACACTCGCAAAGTAAGTCAGGCAAGCACCACACCAGTCCCCAATAACGAGACCTAGGGGATATTATATCCTACCTTAGGTCTTCTTGTCAAGCACTTTTGACAACAAGGATATAGGAAAGGAGCATACCCAATATGACAAACAACATCATCGTAACAAGAACCATTGACGAATTAAACA
>WQZZ01000110.1 GCA_009780485.1 Defluviitaleaceae bacterium
AGCATAACCTGTCACGATTGCAATTTTAATGTTGCTACGATTTATCTCCCAAAGTTCACAACTATTCCTATGGCAGTCGCTTGGCTTGCCTTTCATAAAGTCTACTTTGTCGCCATACCAGAATTGACCACGGTACAAAATGGCTTCCGCATCAGGATCTTGATATTCCACGCAAGCTTCAAATCCACCAAAGGAAAGAAGTTTGTCCCTTATACGATAATCAGCCTGTAAAGCCTGGTTGTTCGGGTTGTTACCTGTATAGCCCGTCGCCCACCGCTTACTCTCATTGATGGATTTTTGCCACTCTTCATCAAGGGGTTTGTATACGAGGTGTTTGTCTGGTAACATTTGTTCTGGTTTTTGAATTGGAATACCACCGTTTTTGAGGATATAGGCAAAAAGCTCATTTATCGTCTTTACACAAACATCCGTCATAATTCATCACGCCTCTCTGCATAATGCTTTCTCGTCTAAGCCACTTGCTTTTGAGAGTGGGATGCAGCTACAATAATCCTTGCACCCTCTCTAAGATGTTCATCGTTGCCACTGTAGGTTTCAGCATACCACGCCACACCCTTGAGATATTCCTTCTCGTATTGACCCAAAGTTTTTCCTTTGTGGTTGCCTGTGCTGATTATTACAGCTCTAGCTTGCTCCAAAGTCATAGTCGATTGGGTTGTTTGAGGTTGTGCGGGTCGTTGAGGTTGGTTTGATGTGGGTTGTGGCGGAGGTTCTTGTTGTGACATGGGTTGTGGTGGTTGTTGTGGTCGAGATACAGAATCTATTTGGGTTGCTTCCTTCGATGGTTGTTGTGTTTGACCTTGATGTGGTTGCTCTTGGGATTGTTTGTGGCTGGATGGTGTATGTGGATGTTGTGGGGGTGTTTGAGCAGATTGACCTTGATATGCTTGGTGTTGTTGCTGGGTCACCTGATATGATTGCCCTTGGTGCGGTTCTTGTTGTGGTGTAACATTCGCCTGCTGATATTGAGTTGGATGCTGTGTAGGTGGCACTTGATGTTGATTTTGATGTGGAAGTTGCGGTGAAGGCGGAGTTTGTGATGGATACTCATGTTGCCGTTCTTCTGTAGGTTGTGCCTGCACCTGCCCCTCTTGAGGTGGTATCTGATGCGATGCTTGAGGGTGTGTTTGTGGCGGATGGTTATGGTGATTGGATTGTGGAGTTTGTGCGCCCGAATTCTGCTCTACGGCTTGTTCTGTCCTCAAACTATCCAATGCTACCCGCCCATCACGAATAAGTTTTGTTCCATGGGTGATTTCCCAAACATCAATAAAAGCTACTACTTGTGCCATATCACAATAAAAGTCTTGGTCAGTTAGATAAACAAGGACTTGACACTCCCTCTTGTATGACCCAGACTGGCAGTAGGAGCCACCTTGGCCATTATAAGCCTTGATACCTACCCCATTTTCTACAACCACATACCAAGGGGCTTTCCTGTATTCTCCCTTACCATCCCTAACAGACCTGCCAATGTTGAGTTTTCGCACGGTGGAATAACCCTGTGCATTTGGGTTTCCAAAGATTTTTTCGGATGAGAAAATCACACCATCCATCGCACCCAATCCCATTTGTACCCTTTGGAAGATGTATCGGGCTTCTGCAGGAGAAATATTGGCTTCTGCCTTAATGTTCTTCTCGCCTTTGCCTCCACTAAAATCACTGGCTAAGATACCAATGGTGGAGTAGGCACGCCGACCACCTTCTATAATATCCCCTTTTGCATGGATACGGGCATAGTTGGTGAATGGTGCAGGGTTTAGTCTGTCACTAAACGCTAATAACTTCTTGCTGGTCATGTACTTAGTGATTTCGTTATCAATATAGATTTTCTCTACTTTTGGTTGACTCATAATAGTTCCTCCAAGTAAGGTTTTCAGGACTAAAGCCCTGTTTGTGACTTGATAATACTCTTGGTTTCCGTTTTCATGCCCTTATGGATTGAACGCACTACTCTTGGTTACCATTTTTATGCTCTTTTGGATTAAATGCAATACTCGGCTATTACACCCATGACACAAAAAGGTGACCGCCACTTCGCACCTCAGCGAACAACCCTTCTTCACCCAGCCTGTCAATGATGTGACCCCACAGGGAAGTATCGGGCATTTCACCAAAGTTATGAACGATAGCGAAATCACTACAAGCGTTATTGCGGCTTATGTAAGTATCGTTGTTGATGTTGTCGTCATAACCTCCATAACCACAGCCATAACTCACGCCATCATCAGTTTCTTCATCATCTTCATATTCCCCTATGCCTTCGTAGTCACCAACATAAACCATACCATCTCGGTCAATATGCAGACCGACTTCTCCCTGCACATTTAGGTCGCTGATTAGGTTATTGAGTGTGCCAATAAAAACAATATTAAACCACTTGTCAATATTGCTCTTGTCTATAAGGTTTTGGTCAGATGGTGACAAACGTGGATATGCTATGCCCAGCAAGCCCAGAGATGAACTTAGCTCAGTTAATTCTGGTATTCTTGATAATTTTGGCAAGCCCGATATTCTTGGTAATCCTAGCAAGCCCGATGAGTTTAACGATGCCGATAAATTTGTTTCTGATGGTGATGCTACATAAGTTGGTACACCTATATCCATCAGCCCAGCAGACCCAGAGCGGTGCAACACCAGAAATCCATTTTCCGACGAGTATAAATCCAAACACACGTCCACGAGAAACTCTTCACCAGAACTACTAGAAACCTCAATCCTAGCAATACCCCCTTTTGTAGCAAAATCCGTAGGACGACATACCCATCGCCACTTTGAGTTGGGGTGGGCGGCGTGAAGTCGCTCGCATATGCCTAACTCAACACCTCTCAGATTTGGTTTTTTCTCCACTTCTTCCAATTCATTGTTGGTTTCAAACGCCTCTTCATTTAACAGAAATGCTTCTTCACTTGCTTTAAGCATCCTTTTTCTGGTTTTATTCTTTTTGTTTAGTCCCACGGCACTCCTCCTCCGAAATTACTGCCGACACAATCAACAAAGAAAAAAGAAGCGGGTGAGGCTTGCCCCCATCGCTTCTTTATCGTTATTGTTACCGATGGTAAATGTCCATATCCGCATATCAACCCACAATTAAATGTCAATCGGTAATTCGTCATCACCATCATCTAAGTTCATAATACTAGGGTCGAATCCATGAGACATATCAGTCGGGGGATGTTCTACTTGTGCACCATTCCCGCCACCCTCGTTATAATAGGCATCATTACTGCTGTTGTTATTACCACCATCACGACCATTATCGTTATACCCATCGCCACCTCCATCACTACTACCACCATTATTATTACCACCAGTCCCAGGGATGTAGCCCCAGGTCAGGATGTTCAATCTTAGGCTGACTCCCTTGCCGCCCCCTTCCTTATAATCATATTCTTCCTTGCTAAATTTGCCTGTCACATTGATTAGGCTTCCCTTCCTAGCCTTTGCTTTGAATAACCTCTGGGCTTCTGCACCAAAAACAGCACAGTCAAAGTAAGTGGTTTTCTTGTTGTTACCAAACCCTTCGTTGACTGCAAAGCCAAAATGGGCATAGTCAACACCCTTATCGCTGGTCTTTACCTCAAAATCCTTTGTGATTCTGCCAATTGCACTCATTATCATCATGTCCTAATGACCTCCTTCACTTCTTTTGAATTTTTTGCAAACATTTCAGAACAAAAAATATCAGACAGCACATAGACAGCCAACTTGTTAGCTGTCGTCAATTCCTAACATGGACAACCCTTTAGGTGGTTCATGCAAATGTGTAATCTGATATTGGTTTGTAATCTGAAATGTTGATAATGTCATTGTATCATAAATGGATAAATTTGTCAAGATAAAAATAAAATAATAGTTTGACTGAAAAAATAAAAATAATAGTTTGATTGATTATTCTAGCTGTGCAGATTAAAAGGTCAAACCTAATGACTTTCTTCAAACCGAACACCGATGATTTTCCAAAAAAGACTTGCAAAACAAGCTTGAATGGTGTATAATTCTGTGGGTATATTCCTATCTTTTGCAACGGAGGTGATTTGATGTCAGTAAGCACAAAACTAACCCCAAGCCAGAAAATAAAAGAACTCAGGAAGGCTGCCAATATAACCCAACAAGATTTAGGGGAAGCCTTGGGTTGCACAAAATCCAAGATAAGCAGGGTTGAAAAAGGAGAATGGGAGTATAGTGAAAAGGATATAGCAACAGCAAAGAAATTTTTTGGCATTGAAAAAGCCCCGTTTACAGATAAGGAACTTTTAGATTTTAAGCAGAGGCTATATAAGTGGAAGGATTTGATAAGGAACAGACTTACTGATGAAGCCCGAAAAAATCAGAAAGATTTAATTGTTATAACGAAGTTGCCATTTGAGCCAGACCTACATACCCTTTATAGAATGTTCGAGATTAGGTTAGTTCTAACAGAGATGAATGATGTGTTAGCGGAAGAAATGCTTGCCACCGAAGAACTCTTGATTAGTGAAGCGACCGAGGAAAACAAACATAACTTTTACCATAACATGGGTTCGTTGTATATTTACAAACGAGATTTCAAGACGGCTCTGAAATATTTTCTGGTGGCTCTTGACTACGAAAAGTATGTATTTGAAAAAGACATATCTCTAAACCTAAACTTAGCCATTTGCTATTCGAGGCTTGGTAAATACGCCCTTACAGTCGGAATACTTGAAGAAGCCTACAATTTTATAGACTATAACAGGGTTGGCTCCACTCGTGCATCTGTTGACAGTATGCTCGCAATCAACTATGTTAGGCTTGGTCAGGTGAAGAGAGCAAAAAGGCTTCTCGAAAAGGCTTTGTCAGAAGTTTTGGGTATAAACAACAAGATGCACCTTGGCATCGTTTATCATAATTATGGATGTGCTTGCTGGAAAGCGAAGGAATATGAAGAAGCAATAGACTATTTCGATAAAGCTTGCGAGTGCTTTGAGAAGGGCGACAGATTCTATATAGAAAATATGTACTGGAAAATACGCTCCTTGATTGACCTAAAAGAAGCTTCTAAAGCAAGGTTATTGTTGTCTGAAATGAAACTCATCTCCGAAGGAAACGAGCATAATGCATTGATCTTCGAGTCTTTGTCCTGCCTACTAGCCATAACCGATGAAAGTTCCATAGAGTTTATAGAAAAGAAAACCATCCCATATCTAGTGGATAGATACGAGTATTACAGAGCCTTGGACTATTGTGAATTGCTTGAAGGTAAATTTATAAAGTGGGGTGACGGGTTTAAGAGAAGGCTCTCAGAACTCACGGCAACAATACGTAGCATAACCAAAGAAGTAATGTTTGGGGAGGAGGTGAGCTTTGATGAAAAAGAAAAAGAAGAAGATTGTAAGCGTAGCTCTGATTCTGGTAACCACCCTTAAATTTGGTGTAATAGTGTCTGCAGATATTGACGATGGTATGCCATTTAGAGCACCTATTTGTCTAGGTGCAGATTTCACGGAATTTGAAGGGTAGAAGCCAAAAGCCACTTATCCAATTAAATAGATAGTAAAAGGGCTGAGATTAAGACTTTTCAGCTCTTTTTTATTCTGATCCAATCAGCAAGCAGTTTGACGCCTTCATCATATTTTACTCATCATCCTTATCTCATCTCACTAGTTGTCTTCTTGATTCCACTTCGTTAAAGCTCTTTTGACACACAAAGATAGTTGACACATCAACCTTGTCGAATTTTGCTGTTATTTTTTGTAAATTTATACTTGCATTATTTTCCATTTTGATATATACTATGACTACAGGTTGATAATGTACCATTACTAATAGAAATTACATAGTGAAATATACGCATATAGGAAACTCAATCATAAGAAAATGTGTTTTGAGATTTTACTTACAGTAAATTACAATCATTGAAGTGGTTCTTAAATATTTCTTTGTCATGTACATAGGAAACCTGTAAAAACATCCAGTTGATATGACAAAAATCGCAGAGAGGAGGAAAATCAACATCGGTCATAAAACTGGATAACCTTTCAAGTGGGCTTCATTAGCTAATCAAACGGACACAATCTTCTCGCCAATCCAATATACATTGTTTTTAACACCTTAATTACTCAATACTTTAGTCTTTTATCCTGGATAAACCAGATTGGTTTATTTGTTAGTCCGTTTAGCCCCTCAGCATTCAGCGGTCAAACTATTTTTAATTTATTTTAGGAGGAAACAATTATGTCAGAAACAGCAATGATTACAACAGTAACAGCAGGAGAAACTAGGACCTTCGACGATTTAGGTCGTATTGTAATTCCCAAATCAATTCGCAAAGCCCTAAACATTCACGAAGGTGACCAATTTGATGTAATCCAAGATGGCGACATCATTAAACTTGTAAGGTGTGTGCCAGCATGTCTTGCCTGCGATGATGATACAGATGTACAGAGAATGAATAAAACATTTCTGTGTGGTGAGTGTCGGGATGCAGTAAGCAAGACCTTAGTGGAAAAGGAATTGGATGACGATGATACAAAAAAATAATAGCGACCATAAAGCCGCTATTATTCCAAATCCAGCTCGCAATTACTAATCGCATATTCCAAGAAAATGCCTATCAACTCATTTCGGGAACGATTAGTTTTTGCTGCTATATTGTCTAATTCATCAAC
>WQZZ01000111.1 GCA_009780485.1 Defluviitaleaceae bacterium
AACCGTTTTGGAGGATGCCAAACGTAACGGATATGCCCGTGTGCGGGTGAACGGCACGGTTATGGAGCTTGACGAAGAAATAAAGCTTGACAAAAACAAGCGTCATAATATTGAGATTGTGGTTGACAGGATTGTGGTGAAAGAGGGGATTGAAGCCCGTTTGTCCCAGTCTGTGGAAACTGTTATGACTTTGACTGACGGCACAATGCTGGTAGATGTGGGTGCTGAAAAGGATTTAAGTTTTTCCCAAAACTTTGCTTGTCCAGACCATGGTATTTCCTTGGCTGGCATAGAGCCACGGATGTTTTCCTTTAACAATCCGCAGGGGGCTTGTGGGGAGTGTGCTGGGCTTGGTTTCAAAATGGAGTTTGACCCAGAGTTGATTGTGCCAAACCCCGACATTTCCATCCAAGCGGGGGCAATTGTTGCACCTGGGTACAACCAAGCCAGCAAAGCAGGCACTTGGGGTGGCAATGCCTTTATCCACCTTGCTAAGCATTTTGATTTTAGTTTGATTGTGCCGTTTAAGAAGTTACCCATAGAAACCCGCAGGATTATTTTATATGGGGCAGATGGCGAAACCTTTCCCGTGGAATATACAGACACAAGGGGCAACCCTCGGGTTTATATGCACCATTGGGAGGGGCTTGTTCCAAATTTGGCAAGGCGTTATAAAGAGACAACTTCTGACTGGGCGAAACAGCAATATGAAGCCTTTATAACTAATATCGAATGTCCGTCATGCCGTGGTAAGCGTCTGCGTGAGGAGATATTGGCTGTTACCGTGGGTGGGGTTAATATTGCGGACATTACCATCATGCCTGTTGGGGAGCTTGCCCAGTTTTTCCGTGAATTAAAGCTGACACCACAGCAGGCAACGATTGCGGAGCTTATCCTAAAGGAGATTAAGGCTAGGGCTGGTTTCTTGGTAGACGTGGGGCTGGATTACTTGACCCTTGCACGTGCCGCCGCAACCCTGTCTGGGGGCGAAGCCCAACGTATCCGACTTGCAACCCAAATTGGTTCTGGGTTGGTGGGTGTTGTTTATATTTTGGACGAGCCGTCCATTGGGCTTCATCAGCGGGATAATGACAAGTTGTTAAAAACCCTTAAACATCTGCGTGATTTAGGCAACACCCTCATTGTGGTGGAACATGACGAGGACACCATGCGGGAAGCCGACCATATTGTGGATATTGGTCCTGGGGCTGGATGTCATGGTGGCGAGGTGGTTTTTTCTGGCACGATTGAGGGCATCCTAAAAGATGAAAACAGCATCACAGGGGCGTATATGAGTGGCAAAAAGGCGATTGCAGTGCCTAAACAGCGTCGTCAGCCCTGCGATAAAAAGTTGCGTATCATCGGGGCGCAAGAAAACAATCTAAAAAATATTGACGTGGATATTCCGCTTGGGTTATTTGTTGCAATTACGGGTGTTAGTGGCTCTGGAAAAAGCTCACTTATAAACCAAGTTTTGTATAAGCGTCTAGCAAGGGATTTGAACCGTGCTAAGGGCAAACCAGGCAAACACGAGGATTTAACGGGACAAAATCATCTGGACAAAATCATAAATATCGACCAAAGCCCCATTGGGCGTACACCACGCTCTAACCCTGCCACATACACAGGTCTTTTTGACCTTGTGCGTGACCTTTTTGCTGCAACACCAGAAGCAAAGGTGCGTGGCTACCAAAAAGGTCGTTTCTCCTTTAATGTTAAGGGCGGGCGTTGCGAAGCCTGTTCTGGTGATGGTATCATCAAAATAGAAATGCACTTTTTGCCAGACATTTATGTGCCTTGTGAGGTATGTGCGGGCAAGCGTTACAACCGTGAAACGTTGGAGGTAAAGTACAAAGGGGCAACTATTGCCGACGTGCTTGATATGACGGTAGAGCAAGCCCTTAACTTCTTCGAGAACTTACCACGCCTGCGAGAGAAAATCCAAACCCTTTACGATGTGGGTTTGACATATATAAAGCTTGGGCAATCATCCTCCACCTTGTCGGGTGGCGAAGCCCAAAGGGTGAAGCTGGCAACGGAGCTTAGCAGAAGAAGCACAGGACGCACCATCTATGTGTTAGACGAGCCAACAACAGGACTGCATATGGCGGACGTTCACAAACTGGTGGACATTTTGCAGGCACTTACAGACGGTGGAAACTCCGTGATTGTCATTGAACATAATTTGGACGTGATAAAAACCGCAGACCACATCATCGACCTTGGTCCAGAAGGTGGTGGGGGCGGAGGCATGGTAATCGCCCAAGGCACACCAGAGGAGATTGCACAAAGTAAAATATCTTACACAGGTAAATACCTAAAGCGGATTTTGGATGGTAATTCCACTTTCATAGCAGAACCCACCACTCAAACCGAAACCATTCCTCTTGACAAACTACAAACCACAGACCTCGGAGTGGAGCGTGTGCGAAAAAACCTTGGCATAACCGCCCCCGATGTGGTAGAATGGTGTAAAGAAAAAATTGCCTCGGCAATAAATGTGGAACGTAAAGGCAAAAATTGGTATGTTACCACTGATAGCGGTGTTATCACTATAAATTCAACCAGCCATACCATAATCACGGCACACAAAAATAAATAGGAGGGCTTGAAGTGTCCAGTGTTGCAGAGGTTATAAGGCGTAACAAGACTGGAAGTTGGGACATATCTGGCTTAGAAGTTCTTGGAGGTCGTTTTGTCATTGATGAGGAAGGCGGTGGCATCAAGCACGGTCTTGTCATCAGTAATATATTCTGCATTTTTGACGAGCATTTGCAGAACAGTAATCTACAAGTTCACAGAAGAATTGGCGTATTTCTGACCGACGAAGACATGGCAATGCCAGACATTATGATTGTAGGGGACAACACAGTTTCAAATAACTGGGGCGTATTTGGTTCTCCCGACATAATTGTGGAGGTAATTTCCTGTCACAGTGAAGCAAGGGACAAGGGCTATAAAAAGGATTTATATGAGCGTTGCGGTGTTGGTGAATACTGGATTGTGGATGCGGAACGGCAGATAATCGAAATATATTTGTTGGCTGACGACAAGTATGTTTTGGGCGAAACTTCTTTGCCGTTGGACAAGAGTAAAATTTTTGAAGATATTGATATTTAGGGGGAGCAACATGATTTTATCAGGTCTAGAGATTAAAAAACTTGCCGAAATTGGTAAGGATATTATTATAACGCCATTCGATGGTGATAGGGTTGGACCAAACAGTTACGATTTACGGTTAAACAACATTTTGCAAGTGTATGACCTGCCCGAAGGCGGGCATTTAGATATGCACACCGAAACACCTACCAGAGAAATTGTAATACCAGAGGAGGGCTTTGTCTTGGAGCCTGGTAAACTCTATTTGGGCAGCACAGTAGAATTTACCGAAACCTACGGTTATGTCCCAATGCTAGAGGGGCGTTCGTCTGTTGGTCGTCTTGGTGTCAGCATCCACGTAACGGCTGGTTTTGGTGATGTAGGCTTTTCTGGATATTGGACATTAGAAATTCACACCCTGCATCCTGTGAAAATTTACCCAAATGAAAGAATTTGCCAAATTTATTACCACAAAATAGAAGGGGATTACGAACCATATAAAGGCAAATACCAGAAAAACAGTGGTGTGCAAGCCAGCCAAATTCATAAGGACATAAAGTATTAATACAAATTGTAAGGGAAGGTGAAGTATGTTTCGGGATAAAAAGCAAAAGGTGGGCGTGTTTAATCGCTTTCTGGATTTTATCAACAGGTTGTATCCTGTCAAGCGGGCAGAGCAAGCAGGAGAAAGGACAAGTAGTTTTTCGGAATTTGTAGAGAAGGCTGGCGGAAGGGAGAACATTGTAAACGCCGCCATGCTTTGTGACGAAGCTTTGAACATTGTGTCTGACCGTATTGTGCTTATCAACCGTCTAAAGGATGTCGAAGGGCGTATGGGGGAGGTTGCCGCTTATGGCAGGTTATCCAAGGAAGATGTGGAGGACTTAAAAGACCTGCTGGACCGCTATGCCAATATGTCACGGGAAAGTAATGCCCTTAAATATCAAGTGACAAGCTTTGACGCAGGCTTGACCGACCTAGAAAGACTTCAGACTGCCGCCCAAAATGCCGTACCAGAAATTAAATATGCTGAGGAGCGTCAGCGTATTTTCAAAAAGGACATTGGCTACTTGGAAGGGGAAAAAATGGTTTTGGAACACGCCAAAGAAAGGCTAACCAATGCCACCGACTTTTTGTACAAATTTGCCATTGCCACCGTGTTGTTTTTTGCTGCTGCCTGCCTTGTCCTCGTGTTTTTATATGCCGTTCATCAAATTAATACAATTTTGATTTTGGCTGGTATGTTGGTGTTTATCATCATCATCGCAGGGCTTTTGTACAGCCTTAGGCAGAAGTTGCGGTATGAGTTGCGTATGAATGCCAAAAAACAAGCTAGGGCGGTGGTTTTGCTAAACAAGAAGATAGCAAATTACGCCCACTTCACCAACTATTTGAATTATGAATATCGCAAGTACAAGGTTCGTAACTCTCAGATGCTGGAAAACAATCTGGAAGATTACAACAATTATAAGTTCTTAACAAAAAGGCTAGACAGCCTGCGGGACATTATGACACAAACCGAAGCTGCCATTGACTTTTTCTTGAGAGATAAAGGAATGGACAGAAGTTACAGTAGTATTGAGAAATTTGCTTCTACCCTTAATATTGACGACAAGTTAACCTTTTATGGCGAACTTTCCAAAGAAAAGGCTTTAATCGAAAGCAGTTTGAAGCGTTTAGACACACGAAGCGGGCAAATTTGGGAAGTGCTGACAGGATTAAAAGCAAGCCCTGGCAAAGATGCGTCGGTCATCACTGAAATGATGGACGAATACGTGGAAAAAGCTGGCAAGCTTATCGAAAACGATAAGAACTTCGGCACAACAGCTATGTTAGACGAAGAAGATGAAAGAGGAGAGTAAAAATGAAAAAAGAAATGGATACCAAATATAGCCCAAAAGATGTAGAAGACAGATTATATAAGTTTTGGTTGGACAAAGGATATTTCCACGCAGAAGTGGATAAGAGCAAAACTCCTTATACCATAATGATACCACCCCCAAATGTAACAGGGCAACTACACATGGGTCACGCATTAAACGCCACCTTGCAAGACATTCTAATCCGCTCCAAAAAGATGCAGGGATTTAACACCCTTTGGCAACCAGGCACAGACCATGCCGCCATTGCCACCGAAGCCAAGGTGGTTGCACAAATCCAAAAAGACGAGGGCTTGTCCAAGGCAGACCTTGGCAGAGATGAATTTATGAAGCGGGCTTGGGCTTGGAATGACAGGGTTGGTGGCATTATTTCCCAGCAGTTCCGAAAGCTAGGCGTTTCTTGTGACTGGGAAAGGGAGCGTTTTACCCTTGATGAGGGCTTATCAGAAGCTGTCACAGAGATGTTTGTTCGTCTACATGAAAAGGGGCTTGTTTATCGTGGGGAAAGGCTTGTAAACTGGTGTACCAATTGCAAAACCAGCATATCTGATGCGGAAGTGGAACACGAGGACAAACAAGGGGGCTTTTGGCATTTCAAATACCCTATAAAAGATAGTGATGAATTTGTGACCTTTGCAACAACCCGCCCAGAAACCATGCTGGGTGATGTGGCAATCGCCGTAAATCCTGACGATGAGCGTTATAAGCATCTTATCGGCAAATCTGCCATTATGCCACTTTTTAACCGTGAGCTACCCATTGTAGCAGACGATTATGTTAAGGCTGACTTTGGGACGGGTATGGTAAAAATCACCCCCGCCCATGATTTTAATGATTTTGAAATTGGTGTTCGACATAACCTACCAAGCATTAATATAATGAATGACGATGGTACAATCAACGAAAATGGTGGTTCTTATGAGGGTATGGACAGATATGATGCCCGCAAGAAAATTGTAGCAGAGTTTACCGAGCTTGGATTATTTGTAAAAAAAGAAGAAATAAACAACAGTGTTGGTGGGCATGACCGCTGTGGCTCTATTGTCGAACCCTTAATGAAATTGCAATGGTTTATCAAAATGGAGGACTTGGCAAAACCTGCCCTTGAAGCCTACAAAAATGGAGATTTGAATATTGTTCCGCCACGCTTCGGAAAAGTTTATACCCATTGGTTGGAAAATATTAAGGATTGGTGCGTTTCTCGCCAATTATGGTGGGGGCATCGTATTCCTGCTTATTATTGTGGGGATTGTGGTGAAATCACCGTGTCAAGGACGGCCCCCATTGCCTGTAAATGTGGTTGCACAAACCTAATTCAAGACGAGGACAGTCTGGACACTTGGTTTTCTTCGGCTTTATGGCCTTTTTCCACATTGGGCTGGCCTAATAAAACACCAGAACTTGAATATTTCTACCCAACAAATGTACTTAGTACAGGGCATGACATACTGTTTTTCTGGGTTGTTCGTATGGTATTTACTGGTTTGGAATTTATGGGCGAGTTGCCTTTTAAGGACGTGTTATTTCATGGTCTTATCCGTGATGAGCAAGGACGCAAATTCTCGAAATCCCTTGATAATGGTGTTGACCCACTAGA
>WQZZ01000112.1 GCA_009780485.1 Defluviitaleaceae bacterium
ATTATGGATATTGACAAAAACAAAATATATTCACCCGATATGCCGATGGGTCTGGATTTTGCGCTTGCACAGAACGAGGCGGCTCGTGATTACTTTTATTCTTTGCCCGAATCAGCACAAGGGATGATTATTAGTCAAACCCACACCATTGAGAGCAAAGAGGAAATGCAGGCTTATGTCGATTCTTTTGTAGGGAGGATTTGAAGATGGAACAATTGAACGCAAACACAAATCTACAAGGAAGTGTCGCTGCCTTGCCAAAAATGGCAATGGAAATCCCAGAAGCTAGGGCTGATGCTGTCGAAATTACAGCTCTCGTCAAGGATGAGGGCAGGGTTTCGGGTTATCAGCTTTCGAGCGGACTGGTTCTGGATAAGAGTGAGGCGGTATCCTTGGCTAGACAAGGTGGCATCAAGGGTGTTGGTATCTCTGAACGGAGCGGGAACGAATATTTGAAATCCATACCCGATGGCACGGATAGCAACAACCTTGGTAATCTTCCATCTATTACACAAGGATAAACAAAAGATGTGGTCGCTAAATCGCAAAACCCTTTTCGTTGTCGATATTGACCACTCCGATACAAACGCCATTGTGGGCTAGACCTACAATGGCGTTTTAGGGTGCATATTTGCTCTATAATACAAAACCGTGTTTTAATGGGTCACGGTCATCAATTACATAAGTGTTAAGCCCCGTTATATAGGCAGAGGCAGTTATTTCAGGGATAACTGCATCAAAATCACCCACCTTTTCTTCGCCAAGTACTTTACCTTTGAATTGCGTTCCTAAGATGCTTTCGTACACAAAAAGTTCATCTTTTTTGATTTGCCCTTTTGCGTATAGTGCGGCAAGTTTGGCACAAGTTCCTGTTCCGCAAGGAGAGCGGTCAACTTGTCCATCACCAAAAATTACCACATTACGGGCGGTGGAGTCGGGTTTAACAGGGTCGCCATAAATTTCCACCAAATCACAGGTTGTTATTTTGGTTAAGAGAGGGTGTTGGATTTCAACTTGTTGATTTACCGCATCACGTATTTTAAGCCCCGCCTTTGACAACTCCATTGCATTTTCAGGGATGATTTCTAATCCTAAATCATCTGCTTTTACCAAAGCAAAAAACGAACCCCCAAAGGAGATGTCAATTGTAAGTTTGCCAATGTCTGGCACATCCACATCCACATCTTCCTTGTAGAGGAATGACGGAACATTAGTGAAAGAAACCTCGCCAACACGCCTGTCCTCCACGGTTGCCCTAGCGGTTACAAGTCCTGCAGGGGTGTCAAGTGTAACCTGGGTAAAAGGCTCGGCTGGCTCTATCATGCCTGTTTCAAGGGCAGCGGTGACAGTGCCGATTGTGCCGTGACCGCACATATTAAGATAGCCCCCAGCGTCCATAAAAATCACACCCAAATCTGCCCACGTGCTGGCAGGCTGGGTGATAATTGCACCAAACATATCCCGATGTCCACGTGGTTCGTGCATCAAAGCTGTTCGGATATAGTCCATTTCATCAATCAAAAATTCCTTTTTTTCCGCCATTGTGGAACCCTTTAAGTTGGGTATACCGCTGGTTATAATCCTTGTGGGTTCTCCCATGGTGTGGGTGTCAATGGCGTTTACCATTTTTGAAATTTTCACACTGGTCTGCTCCTTTGTTGGGTTTTGTTATACCAAATTATATACTTGGACCACAAATTAGTCAATAGGATTGTTTTTGCGGAATTGAGCAAAAAAACACTTTATTATATTGACACATTGGTCTCTTAGCACGCCTTGGGTGACTTCCACTTTGTGATTAAAGCCTTCCGTTGACAAAAGGTCGATTACCGAGCCAACCGCTCCAGCTTTGGGATTTGTGGCACCAAAAACCAAACGTGGCAGGCGGGCTTGCAAAATAGCCCCAGCACACATGGGGCAGGGTTCTAGGGTTACATACATTGTGCAGTTGTCCAGTCGCCAATCCCCTAAATATTGGCAGGCTTGGTCGATGGCGGAAATTTCGGCGTGATATAGGGTGTTGCCTTTGGTGTTGCGTAGATTGTACCCCTGTCCAATTATTGCCCCATCGTGGATGATGACACATCCCACAGGCACTTCGTTTGCATCTGCTGCCTTTTGTGCCAGCTCCAATGCGTGTTTCATAAATTTTTCATCAAAATTATCCATGTGACAATATTACTGCAAAACCGACCCATTGTCAACTTGCAATTTTTCTAACATTGTGATAGACTAGACGTAGAGAGGGTGGTTTTATGTACAATTTCAAATTTACATTAGAAGACAAGGATTATATTGAATTTAATAAATTTTACCTGTTCAAACATTCCAAGCGTGGTAAGCGGGATGTGCTTACCGTGCGTATTTGTGCTTTTGTGATTTTTGCATCTGCTTCCGTTTTTTTCTTAAATCGTAATTTGGTCTTGTTTGCTTTGTTTTTGGCTGGGGCAGTGGTGGTGGCTTTGTTGTCAAAATGGTTTTACGCCAAGCAAATTGAAAAACAAATTGCAAAAATCAAAAAAGAGGGCAAGTTGCCCTATGGTCAAAAAGTGGAGCTTAGTTTTAGAGAAGCGGATTTTTACCACGTCTCTGAACAAGGGGAAAGCACCGTGCCTTATAACGCTTTGGAGGCAGTGGTTTGTGGGGATGATGGGTCGGTTTACCTGTTCAATTCGGCGATGAGCGCAGTGATAGTACCCGCTCGAGCATTTGAAAATCCTCAGCAAGCACAGGAATTTATGGATTTTGTTAATAGGTAGCGTTATATAATTCCAACAAAAAAGAAAAAAGGTGACTTTGACTGTGTTTGTCGGGGTTGCCTTTTTGGTTTGGGGGCGTGCTGACAAAAAAACTTCAAAAAACTATTGACAGAGATATACATATTATATTATAATGTGTATATTCAATAAGCACACATCAAACATAGGAGGTGATTGTGTTGGATATTATTATCAGTAGCAACACCAGCAAACCCATATACGACCAAATAACTACACAAATTAAAGCCATGATAATGAGTGGGGAGTTAAAAACTGGCGAACCGCTTCCGTCTATGCGGGCGTTGGCAAAATCGGCTCATGTAAGTGTTATAACCGTTAGAACGGCCTACGAGAATTTACAACGTGACGGGTTTATCGAAACCACCGTTGGACGAGGTAGTTTTGTGTCGGCACAGAATAAAGACTTTGTTCAAGAGGAACAACAACGTAGAGCAGAAGAATTTTTACAGCAAGCTGCTGAAATTGGAAGGACATACAATATTTCATTTGATACACTTGTTGACATACTAAAAATATTTTATGAGGGAGAAGAATAGATGAATGCGATTTTGGAAGTAGATAAACTATCAAAAAGCTACAAAGGCTCTGAATTTCAATTAAAAGATGTTTCGCTTTCTATACCGCATGGGGCGATTATGGGCTTTGTAGGCGAAAATGGTGCAGGCAAAAGCACGACAATAGGCTGCATATTAAACACCCTAGTGAAGGATAGCGGAGAGGTCAAAATTTTTGGGCGTGAAATGACTGATGACAGCACTGATATTCGTGATAAAATCGGTGTTGTCTATGATTCTAATGCTTTCCCTTTACATTTAACGCCCGCAAAAATATCTTCAGCTATGAGGCATATTTTCTCGAAATGGGATGATGACTTGTTCAAAAAATATTTAAGCAAATTCAAACTTTCCGAAAATCAGAGGATAAAGGGGTTTTCGAGGGGAATGACAATGAAGCTAGGGGTTGCCGTGGCACTTTCTCATCATCCCCAATTGTTGGTTTTGGACGAAGCCACAAGCGGATTGGACCCTATTGTACGTGATGATATTTTAGATGTGTTTATGGACTTTGTGCAGGATGAAAACAATTCAATTCTCCTATCGTCACACATAACCAGCGACCTTGAAAAAGTTGCCGACTATATAACATTTATCCATGATGGTAGTATTGTTTTCAGCGAAGCCAAGGATAATCTGATTTACAATTATGGTGTTATGCGTTGCAAAGCATCACAGTTTGAGCAAGTTGACAAGGAAGACATACTTGCATACAGAAAACGTGACTACCAAATAGATGTGCTTGTTTCCGACAAACAAACCGCCGCAAAGAAATACCAAGGTGTCGTTATTGATAGCATTAATATTGAAGAAATTATGCTTATGCTTGTAAAAGGGGAGAAATAGCCATGAAAACCAGAAAACCATTACTTGGGCTATTAGCTTATTCGTTTAATTCTGTAATTGGTAGCTTGATGATTGTTGTTTTATATGCCTTGCTATTAGGTGTCTTGGCAGAAATAACCGAAGCCTACTTCGTTGTGCAACTCTTTTTGTTTAATGCCGTATCCGCCGTACCTTATATTGTGATACAAAAAAGCGAAGGCACGCCAAAATGGGAGTCGTATCTGCTTGCCATGCCCATAAAAAGAAAGGACTTGGCTACAATTCTATATCTTAATGTGTTTATTGCGTCATTGTTTGCAATTCCGATTATGGGGTTGGTGTGGGGTGCGGGTTTTGTTTTTGACGGGACTGTGATGGAAGCGTTTTTTGATGGGGGCTTTACAACCGTTGCACTCGCATATGGTTCTGTGATGCTCTTTGCGACACTTCTTTATCCAATTGCTTCTACGGAGTTCGGTCATCGTAATGTGCAAGTGATATTTTTTGGGTGTATTTTTATGTCAATCGGAATAAGTCTTGGGATATTTTTTGGAGGACGCTGGCTTGGGTTGTCTGATGTGGTTGCTTCATTGTTGACTATAGCTATATCGGTGGTTGCGTTTGTTTTTTCACTATTCATTACCCGAGCGATGTATTCTAAGATGGATTTTTAGCGTAATTGTAGGGTGGGGCAAGTCAATGTTCTCACCCTACAGAAATTCATCACGGTTTATGGCGTATTCTAGGCGGTCTTTCATCACGCCGTCGTGATATGTTGCATTTATCCCTTCCCCTTCTTTGCGGAAACCTACTTTTTCCATAACCTTACGGCTGGCATCATTGTCTTTATGGCAACCCGTTGTAATGCGGATGCAATTATCCTGCTCAAAAGCGAATTTAATTACAGCTTGCACAGCTTCGGGAGTGAAACCTCTACCTTGATACTCTGGCAAAAGCAAGTATCCCAAATGCACAATTTTACCTAGTGGTGTGTTATGAGTTATGGTGTAACCCACACTACCCATAAATTCACCTGTTTCTTTGTCGCAAAAACAAAAGTAATGCCCATCAGAATTGGACATGGCGTATTTTAGGTTGTTTTTGGTGTCCTCTAAACCGTGGGACATAATATCGTCCAAAAAATACATAACATCAGGGTCGGACCATAGGCGGTGCATGGGTTCTAAGTCACTTTCCCTGTAATTACGAACAACAAGTCTTTCGGTTTCTAGAATTATCATAAAATCTCCAATGAAATTTTAAGTTTTTTAGACATTTTCTTCAATGTCTCGGCTTCCCCTTCCGTCACCACGGAAATAACAGTGCCATCAGACCCCGCACGACCGCAACGCCCTGCCCTGTGGATATAATCTTTTTCCCTCATGGGTAAATCTAGGTTAATAACATGGGTAAGCCCGCTAATATCCAGCCCACGAGAACCAGCGTCCGAAGCCACCAAAGCCTTAATTTTCCCACGCCTAAGAGCTTCCATTGCCGCCTTGCGTGCCACTTTATCCTTGTTGCCATGCAATGGGCTGGCTGGCATATTATGAAAATTAAGTCGCTCTGATGTTTTTTCTATGTCGTAAGGGCGATTAACAAAAACCAACGCCTTTTCAATACCTTGGTTGTGGATTATAGAACGCAACTGTTCTGCTTTTTTACGCCCTTCGATTACCACATAAAAATGTCGGATGTTTTTAGGTATAAGGGTGTCGATTGTCAGTCTCACAGGCTCTTTCATTAGTGGTTGGGCAATTTCGACGGTTTTATTGGGCATGGTGGCAGAAAATAATAAAATCTGCCTATCACGCAAGGTCGCTTTGATTACAGCTTGGATGCTTAGCATATTTTTGTCATCAAACAGGCGGTCGGCTTCGTCAAAAACAAGTGTACGCACATGGTGCATGGACAGTTTTTTGTCCAGCACAAAATCCGAAATTCTACCCAAACTACCTACAATCACTAACGGCTTGGCTTTTAGGGTTGTGGCTTGTCTTTTTTTGTCCGCCCCGCCAATAAGCAAAGCTACGTCTTCTGTTTTTTCGGCAAGCCCTCTTGCTACTTGGGCAATTTGGCTGGCAAGCTCGTAAGTGGGAGCTATTATAACGGCTTGCACCGACTTAATATCTGGCTTGATACCTGCGAAAACAGGCAAAAGATATGCAAGTGTTTTGCCTGTGCCTGTGGGGGATTGGGCAATTATGTCCCTATCCTCTAAAGCTAGTGGCAGGGTTTGGCACTGTATCTCTGTAGGTGCGGTGATGCCTGACATAGCAGGCTTGTCCGCAAATTTATTAAAAACTTCTTGTAAATTCATATTATCACCTCGTTGCATTATATCTTAAAATCAACAGGCTAGCAAGGGTTGAATGATTAAAGTTTCCAAAACCGATAAATTATTTTTGG
>WQZZ01000113.1 GCA_009780485.1 Defluviitaleaceae bacterium
ATGGGTGCGATTGTTATAACCATTATCATGGCTATAACGGATGATAGAATTCTTTTGGTAACTTGTTTCATGAAAAGACCTCACTTTCTTTTAATGTTTTTTGAGTGCTTTTTACTTTAGCTTTAGTTTTTGATTTGTATTTTGGGCTATATGGCCTGCTTCCTCCCTCCGTCCTTTGATATTTTCTCTAAGTTTACCTTCTAATGGTAATTATAACATTTTCATATAAAGACTGCAACACAGTTTTTCAAAATACCCATATCAACCTATTCCATTCCTCACCTCTACCCATTATGATTTTTATAGAGGTTTATACGCTATAACAATGAGGTGATGGGATGAAGAGAGAAACCAAGGAACATTTGAAATACATAGGTGAAAATATTAGAGCAGCTAGAAAGAGTAAAAATCTCACCATAGATACTCTTTCTGAATTGGTCGGCATCTCTCCATCATTTCTAGGAACCTTGGAGCGTGGAGAATCTTCTTTGAGCGTTGAAACCCTTATGAGTATATGCAGAACCCTTGGGGTTAGCTCTGATTCTATAATCCTAAATCAAGACCCAACCCCAATGCCTGTTGTTGTTGCTGATATGAAAGATGTTATAATGACCTTGTTGAATAATGCTACAGAAGGTGAATTGTCCTTTTTGGTTGATTATGTGAAGTTTTATAGGGGCAGGGTTGATTTCAAGGATAGTGGCTCTTAAACTTCAAAGAGAATAACCCTTGATTATGTAAGTCATGAGCAAAGATAATAGATACGACATCTCCTTTGTTAGCTCTACACATGACCCGATTTGGTGAGGGCTATCGTAGTATTTTCCGATAATCCCCTGTACAATCTCACATTGCTCATGGATGGTTAGTAACAACTTTGATTTATCATCTATCGTCATAATCCCTCCCAGTATAAGCCAAGTCCGCTTTAAGACTTTCTGCTTCGCTATTATCTAGCTCCGCTTTAAGGTTTCCCGCAACCTCACTATCTTCCAGCACCCTAAACTCCGTATCCACATAATCCCCACTATCAAGAACAACCAACCCCTTACGATAAAGCGTCTTAACCTTATCAACTGCTTCATCAGATGTAGCCGCTTCCATGCGTATGATTCTGGATAGGGTTTCTGTGATTTCGACTGGGAATTTCTTGACCCTATTTGTGCGGTGTTTTGTGATTTCTGTATATCCCATAGCTACCCTCCGTTTCATTTTCTTTCGATATTTTCAAGTATGTATCAAAGGGATTCCTCATTTTCAACAGGTTCTTGAATTGCACTTGCCGGAAGTTTACCTGCTGCTCTTAAATCAGCATGGGCATCATAAAGTCCTATGATATAACTATCCCAAGCATCTGCAATTCCTTCTTTTGTGATACCAATTTTAATGGCCCAGTCATACGCTTCTGGATGGGTTTCTCTTTTCATAATTATCTTCCTCCTCGAATTTTATTTGCTACATTGAAATTCATTTGCCACATTCTTAATATGCGATTTCTATGATCTTCTATGTTCCCCGCAAAATATAGGAGCATAGAAAGCCCCGGTCAAAGTTGGTGTTAATACAACAATAACCGAGGTTTCCTAGTTCCTATTATTTTGTTCATGCTGACCATGAAGCTGTGTAATATAGATATGTGGTGTAAAGATATATGATATAGCTATATTTGGTTAAACATAAATGACGGCACAACCCTACACATTCAACTTACGACTTGCAGTGGAAATAACCGTCAATATCTTAGCAAGTGCTACTATAATAGCACCAACTGCGCCTAATATGATAGCAGCGTTAGCCATTACAGCACCCCCTTAGTGTTATTATGGACATTGCTATTGCTGTTTGCATTATGGACATTGCTATTGCTGTTTGCATTATGATTGCTGGCATTATGGACATTATGAATATCGGCGTTATGGGCTTCGTGTATACTATTGCCATTATCATTACCAATACCATTGTCACCATCATCATAACCCTCATCCACATCATAAGAAGCCCCCAACATCTCCGAAAACTTCTGACCATAACCCCGAGCATATGTAGCTTCTTCTGGTGTTAAAACCTCAACTGCTTCAAAGTTGAACTTCGCATAGAGTTGGCCGCCATTTGAGGTTGCTTTCTCAAGAGTTATCTTTGTGACAACGCCGTTTAGGGGTATCATACGGCTAACCAATCGTGTCATGTATTTTTGGAATATGACCTTGCTGGTTACTGGGATGCGGATTATTATGGGGATTATGCTATCGGGGAGTAGTAGAAGTGCTTGGATGGATTCTTTGCAAGCCTTGGCATTGCTGGTGCCGTTGCTATTGCCAGCACCGCCGACATTAACGATACCATTACCATTAGCATCACCATTGACAATACCATTATTATTGGTGCTACCACCTATAGACCCGTTGCCATTCATACCCTTTGATCCAAATGTGTTATATAGACAAGTGCCACAAGGTTTACCATCAACAGATACAATGCTATCAGGACTATAACAAGTAGGCGGCGTTCCTTCAACTGGTTCTGGTGTCTCCCAATATGCCCTTGGGGTTGAGTAGTCCAATATAATCCCTGTCAACTCCTTAGCAATTTCATCACCAGTAAGACCAGGAACAGTAAATACCGTAGCTCCACCAGTAGGAGCTTTGACGATATCAAAGAGTTGGTATGATAGGGGTTGGTTCTTCAAGTTCTCGTTAATGATGTCGATTGTGTTTGTTGTTAGGGCTAGGTAGTTGGATTCTATTGTCGTCACTTCTGGAGTGGATTGGATGGTCGCCACATCTGGAATGGATTCTATTGCCGCCGTTTTTGTATCTGACCCAGTAGCTACCGTTGATTCCGCAGGAACTGATGACGCAATAGGACTTGATGCGGCTGTCACTCCCGTAGGGCTTGACATGGATATTGGCTCTGTGATACCATTATCTATAGCTTCCACTACAGGGCTTGCAGCTTCCGCTATAGGGTTTTCAACATGAGAAGGCGCGGTCACACCTGCATTGCCAATACTTGGATTAGGCAAGTTTTTATTAACCCCAATACCCTGCACACTTTGGAAGCTGTGACCATTCGCACCTTGCAACCCACTAACCCTATTACCTAACCGATTTTTCAACGCCATTACGCTCATAATGAATCATCTCCATTCTCTTGATTTGACATATAATCATTACTTGCAGACTTCACAGAAAACCGCCTGCATGATTTTGTGTTGGTATATCTCTCGCAAAGGCTTGGATGGTCTGACCTGATAGCTTTGGTGTCAAGGCGTTCTTGGGTGAAGGATTTCCAAGTGATGATTGTATCGTCATCAGTAAGACTGGTTGGACTGTTTCCACTACCCCTAATAATCCCAACCTCATTATCACCCATCATACCCTTTAAAAGATTTTCTGCTTCTTGTTTGTATTCGGTATAACGCTCTATCTCGCTAGAAGCATGATTATACTTCTCTACCAGAAAACTAGCATCATCAGGAAGTATCATTGCGGATTCAGGAACACTGGCAGGAAAATACTCTTTTAGAAACTTTGAAGAAGCATCACTTCCGTCTAGCTCCGGCGGCATATCATTCTTAACCCCATCCCAAAACTTGGCTTCTAGTTGGATAAGCATTGAGATTAGCTCCTCGTCCCTATGTACAAACTGCCATCTAAAGTCATTGCCACCGATAAGTACGGCTATATATGCTCCGGCGAATCCGGTTACTGCTAAATAATGCTGGAGTTGGAGCATGTAGGCATCTGGAATCTTATCATAGCTGTTATTACCAACATTGCCATTGCCACAACCACCAATATTATCAATACTTTCATCATTGCCACGACTTCCGATATTGCCGATATTGCCACCCCATTCAGAAGCCATATACTGCCCCGCTGTCTTAGCTTCAAAGACAACTGTTCCGTATTCTGGATGCTCACATACACCATCCAGATTAGCAAGCATAAAGGGATAGTCCTCATGTTGTAGAATAGCATTAACAGGCACAACCTCTATACCAGTCCTAAGAGTAAACTCCCCTTTTACTAAATCTTCTAATCTCGACCCCCAATATGCGGCTTCACCTGCTTCTGATGGCGGCAGCATACCGAGCTTTTCCATGTATAGCTCAATGGGGGACTTCCATTTGTTAATACCACAAACAACACTTGCATCAGAACCACCAATACCAAGATTACGGTATTCCAACCATTCTCGATGTGATATGCTTTCTGTGTAGACCAAAACATCGGCCATTTCTTCACTCACCTTTCATTAATATTTTTTTGGTACTGTGCTTTAAGCATTGAAATATAGGGATTTACTCCACATATTCCAATTTCTGGACTTGACAAGCCCTACAAAGATTTGCTATACTCGCTATGCGAGTAGTGGAAACAATCCCAATGCCCGAGGAACATACATAGAACATAGATAAACCCATATAAGCCATCAATCATATAAACCACCCAGCTAACAAACATCCAATACAACAAACACCGCCGATGTGCCATATGGCACATCAAGCGGCTTTAATCATTTGATAGGCTTTGTCTATCATGGGATGACCTTCCAAAGTCTTGAGAAATAGATTCTCCCTATAGGTTGACGTTTCTCTTAAAGGCTTAACATGCGTAGCATGGTCAGAAATGGCATTGATGAATCTATAGCCGTTCTTTCCAAGCTGTTTAAGGTCTGGAGCTTCAAAGTAACGAATCTTAACATCATCACGAAGCTGCTCTGTGTTTTTGCGCTGGATGTCGGACGCATCTGGTGTTAATGGTATCAATTCGTTTATAAATTCCATGACCTTGTTGTCCGACAACCTAACTCTGCTAAGATTATCAAACTCTCTACCAAGGCTTTCCATGTACTTGTGGGCTAACCCCAGTGTCTTTTGAGCTTCAAGAACACCTTTAGTATGAGCAGAGCTACCGACACCATCAGAGCTATTGGAGCCACTGTAACCATTAGAACCACCACCAACACCATTACCAGCTACATCAACCAGACCCATGCGATTATGAACTCCACCAGTATGTTTGGTAGACCATGACCTCTTAGCCTCCTTCATAGCCAAGTTCAAAGTATTTTGGCAAACAACACGAATAGGTGTCATGGCAACTTTAATAGCGGCACTGCCATCATGGGAGTTAGAGAAAACCATATAAGGTTCAATCCTCTCTCCGGCAATAATGTAGTTATCAGGTAATTTACCAAGTATCCAAACCCTACGGCCACCCTGCAACGACCCTGCTGTTTCATAACGAACACCCTCACCAATCAAAGCATCCGTAAATGCAAACGCTTCCTCATTCTGCACTATCTTATACCTGTCTGTTACAACACCCAATACAGCACCATCAATATCCCGAATGTTAGCTTTGTAGTTTGGGATAATCTGCTCCTCTGATGTGTACACCGCTCCTGTGTGGCAGATAAAGTCTGCTGTATAGATTGGACGTTGTGTTACTTTCCAATCAAGACCTGCTGCCACAAGAGCGTCTTTGGAGTTAAGAGCTTCTTCAACTCTTATTCCTAGTCCGTGCCATGGGGTTTCTCTTACGTAAAACATGCTTTCTAGGTTTGCTGCCATAATAACAACTCCTTTTCTTTTGATTTTGTGTTGATTTGATTTGATGATTTGATTGGCTTTCTGACTTTCTTTGGATTTCCTTAGAGTAAATATCTTCATTTGGTTTAACTTATAATGCGCCGAATGTGTAAGTGCGCTATAGAGAATTTTAACCACTGTAGATATTTGAGCAATGCTTGGAATCTTTGAGTGTATGAGCTACATCCACATACTTGATGTCATTACTTTAGCTTTGAACCTACCAAACATCACGTGACGGCACAAACACAACCTCGACATCACGGCTAATAGGACAGTCGGGTTCACCGTCAAATTCATTACCTGACTTGGTACAAATATTCGGAGCATAGCCACTCCTTGGGTCTGTATCAACATACAAAATCCCATCACATTCATAGACTGGTCTATCCCAGCTATCACGGCCTTTGTACATTAGTTGCATTGTTTTCGGTGGTTTCATGGTTTTTCATTCCTTTCTTTTTTCTTTGGATTTGGTTAATAGGTATAAGTTCCACAATATTGAACTATGAAAGCATTATGGAATATAATCACCACATTGAGGACACCTATGCTGGTCTGGTAGCTGCCCATAGATATCATCCACATAATAGGAGCATACAAAGCCGTTGAAAATAGCTGTATATCTCCTGCCCTTGTATTCAGCTACAACATCATTGACACCATTCTCGTGAAGAATGATAGCTTCATCAAAGGTCTTTAAGCTGTGTATCATAGCTGAAACTATGAAGCCGTGGGTTGTGGTTTCTTTAGTGTTTGATATGACTTTCACTTCCTTTCTTCCGTATTTTTCAATACTCACCTTACTTCTGCATTTTTTAATACTAACTTTGCTTCTGTGATTTTTAATGTTTACATGACTTCCAATGAGTGCAAAGCTCAATACTCACTCGGCAATAA
>WQZZ01000114.1 GCA_009780485.1 Defluviitaleaceae bacterium
AAAATCCGTTTGGTTTACCCATGAATGATGCACAGCATTGGGACCAGTAGAAGGCAATGCGCCACCCATTTGCAATGTACTATCAATAAACAACATGGATGGAGGCAAGCTAAATGGATGTGGGCCATCCAAAAGAATACCCATTTGAGTGCCACCAGAGGCAAGGGGTCTAAAATGCAAAGTATATTCAGGGGAAGGTGCGGCGGTCGGAGTTGGACCAAAAAGGTTGCTAATATTAAATTCAAATGACGGACCAGTTGGACCAGCGATTTCAAAAACAAAATTTGCACCAGCAAACAAGGCTTCGGCTTGGGCTTGGGTAAGGATTTGGAAGGTACTTGCGGGAGGGAATAGTCCTGTGGCGGGGTCACGTGGCACACGCTCTGGCACTAAAATAGCAAACTCTAACATATTATCAGTTCGTATGCCACCAGTGGTATAAGGGTCAAAACCACCAGGATACCAGTCGTTGTCCTCGTGACCTATGGGGTTATCGTGACGCAGGATATTGTTGATGTTAGCAAGTACATGAAAAGGACTGCCCATCACAGTAGGGGCAGGCGGTAATTCCCAATTAGTCCATCCATCTGGGAATGGTCCAGCGGGTGGCGGAGGAACGGGGACACCAGTCCAAGGAGGTCTACCAAAAAGCTCGTCAAGTGTCCCTATATAATTATCATATTGTGGAAAATGTTGACCAGAAATGTTGGTTCTTGTCGTTTCTCTGTGGCGTGCCACAGGTCGGGCTTCATACAAAAAGCCCGTAAACACACTACGGGTAGATGTTTCACCAAGATGCTCTAAAACAAAATCGTAAATACGACCTTGCTGCATACCACCAACAACAACACGAAAATCTGTGCCATCCCAAAGGAAAGACACAGCGTTTGCTTGGTTCATATTAGGATTAGTACCACCTTGCGGGGCAAAGCTGAAGCCATGACCTTGTTCAATATTAAATTGTGGTATCGACATAAAGCTTGAACCCACCTCTACAGAGATATTGTAGTTATATGGGTCTGGGTAATACCTACCGAAACCAAAGCCAGGAACAGGAGTATCTAAACCAGCCACATAACCAAAGTCGCCAGGTTGTAAAAGAGGTGTATTCTGTACTAGTGGTGCAGAACCAATTTGAACAAAATCGGCAGAAGCGGTAGCACCAGGGGCAACGCCCAAATTCACAAAAAAGTTAGGCGCACCAGCACCCAGAGGGGTGATTGGATGATATGCCACAATTGCCGTGGTATCGGATGTTAATAGCACAGTCAAAATGCGAATTCTGTCGCCCATTGGAAAGTGTAGGTGAAAGGTGTTTTCATCTACACTAGTCGCTACTGGGTTGTAGGAGATAGGGAATGACAAATGTATCATCCCTTGGGGTAAGTTTGTAGCGGGCGTTGGGCTTGGGTCAATGGTAAGCCCGCTTGGCACTAGGTTTTCCGACAAATTAGAAGAAAGGGGTATGGGTGCAGCCCGCAAAACGCCTTCAAACACAGCAAAATAACCAAAAACCATTATAAAAGCCAAAAGAGACGCCGTGGTCTTTTTGCCTAGTCTTTTGAAGTTTGCAAATCTCATAACAAACACCCTCCGAAAAATTTATATCATAAGTTTTTAATTGCAAAGTAAGCCCTTTAAGTATATCACACTTTGTAAGAAATTTCAACAAAAAAATCTTGAAAAAGTGCTTGCAAAAATCCTCATTTTAGTGTATCATAGTCACAAGGAGCTTAAGCCCTTATTTACATATCGGACATTGCTCCAAAAACATTAAGGAGGTACCATCATGGCTTATAAAATCAATTCTAACTGCATCGCTTGTGGTGCATGTGCTGCAGAATGCCCAGTAAGTGCTATTACTGAAGGCAATCCTTACGTTATTGACCCTGATACTTGCATTGACTGCAATGCTTGTGCTAATGTATGCCCTGTAGATGCTTGCGAAAGCTAATTTTAAGCATCCTCACATACTAAAGATGATTAAGAGCCTCTGTTTGCAGGGGCTTTTTATTTTATTTGTAAGAAAATAAAAAGTTTTTTTGTTGACTTATTATTGTCACTTTTTTGTAATATTAGCCACGTAACAAGACCATCAAAAAGCAAACCGCCACACTCACCACCAAAGGACGAACTGCATACTATGGACTAAGTTGACAAGATGAAACGAGGTGAAATATATGTATGGTCCATTTTGGGGCGGTGGCTTCGGTGGCTGGGGCGGTGGTTTTGGTTCTGGTTGTGGCTGGGGCGGCTGTGGATTTGGTCGTGGATTTTGGGGCGGCAGACCTTTCTGGGGCGGTCGTAGATTCTGGTGGTAGTCCTTAGGTCAATCAGTCATTAAGAATTGAGGGGCAAGCTGTAAATGAGGGCTTGCCCTTTTTCTCTTTTTGCGTTATTATAGTAGAAGGTGATTTTATGATATTTTCTTGTAGGGATATTTCCCTATCATTTGGAGCGCAAACCGTGCTTCGCAATGTGGGGTTTGATTTGAAAGAGAAGGAAAAGGTGGCTTTGGTCGGCATCAATGGTGCGGGCAAGTCATCACTTTTTAAGATTATTCTGGGGCAGATACCTGCCGATGGCGGTACAATGGCATTTGCGAAGGGTGCTAGAATTGGGCATTTGTCTCAAGACATGGATTTGAATATGGATAATACTATTTCCCAAGAAATGTTATCGGTTTTTGACCACCTTGCTCAGTTGGAAGAAGAAATCAGGCTGGCTGAGCTTACCATGGCAGACCTTTCTGGTGGCGAGCTGGAGAAGTTTATGGAAAAATACTCCCGTATGGTGCAGAATTTTGAGCAAAGTGGCGGGTATGAATATAGAAGCCGTGTGCGTGGTGTTACTAGCGGTCTAGGTTTTACGGAAGCGGAGCATGACTTGCCAATTGCCAACCTGTCTGGCGGGCAAAAAACCCGTGTGGGACTTGGTAAATTGCTACTATCACAGCCTGAACTTTTGTTGTTAGACGAGCCTACAAACCACCTTGACATCCGTGCCATAGGCTGGCTGGAAGAATTTTTCCTAAGGGAATATGAAGGAACAGTGCTGATTATCAGCCACGACCGCTTTTTCATGGACAAAGTTGTTAAAAAGGTAATTGAGATTGAGTATGGTATCGCTAAATCCTACAAAGGCAATTATTCGGCATTTGTTGAGAAGAAGGCGAAGGATTTTGAGATTGCCGAAAAGCATTTTACTAATCAACAAAAGGAATTGGAGCGGATGCAGGCTTCCATTGACTTACTTCGGGCTTTCGGGCGTGAGAAGCATATCAAGCGGGCAAGAAGCAAGGAAAAGGCTTTGGCGAAAGTGGAGCGGTTGGACGCACCAAAGTCTGCACCTAGCCCCATGCGTCTGGCACTTGCACCAAGGACACAAAGTGGTAATGACGTGTTAAAAGTGGTGGGCGGACGCAAAGATTTTGGTGAAATTACTTTGTTTCGTAATGCCCAAATGGATATTAAGCGAGGCGAGGCGGTTGCACTTATCGGCGAGAATGGCGTGGGCAAAACCACATTGTTCAAAATGATTTTAGAGGGTGCGGATGGTGTCAAGCTAGGAAGCAATGTAAAAATCGGATATTACGACCAAACGCTGGATTTTGAGGATAAAGACAAAACCATCTTCATGGAGATTTCCGATGCCCACCCCCGCATGAAAAATCAAGAAATTCGCTCGGCATTGGCAGCGTTTTTGTTTGTTGGGGATGATGTTTTTAAGCCAATTTCCGCCTTATCTGGTGGCGAGCGTGGTCGGGTTGCCCTTGCAAAACTAATGCTGTCTGATATAAATTTCCTCTTGTTGGATGAGCCTACAAACCACCTTGACTTGTTTTCCAAGGAGATTTTGGAGGGGGCGATAAATTCCTATGACGGCACGGTTATGTATATTTCCCATGACCGTTATTTCATCAACAACACGGCAGATAAAATTTACGAGTTGAAAGCTGATAAAACCACGGTTTATCATGGTAATTATGATTATTATATGGAGAAGATAGCAGAGATTGCTTCACCTGCGGTTCGCAATGACGGGATTGTGGCTGGTAGCGATAATAAGCAAGCATACCTAAGCCAGAAGGAGCAACAAGCCAAAGAACGTCAGTTAAAAGCAAAAGTCGAAAAGCTAGAAACAGAAATCGAAGAAACAGAAATGGCGATTGTCAAGCAAGACGGATTGCTGTTCCAGTCCGATGTGGCAACCGACCCCGCCAAGGCACAAGAAGTTTATTTGATGAAAGCGGCTTTGGAAGCTAAATTGGAGAATTTAATAGCTGAATGGGAAGAAGTCAGCCAGCAAGCCAATAAATAGGAGGAACTGTTATGAAATTTGATGCAAATGTTTATCCCCATCCATCCCGCCGTTCGGCAACTTACGCCCATGGGGGCATGGTTGCCACCAGCCAACCTTTAGCGGCACAGGCTGGGCTTGATGTGTTAAAGTCAGGGGGCAACGCCATTGATGCAGCGATTGCCACAGGGGCAGCACTGACGGTAGTTGAGCCTGCCAGCAATGGCATTGGCGGTGACGTATTTGCCCTAATTTGGATTGAAGCAGAAAAGAAGCTATACGGCTTAAATGCCAGCGGAAAATCTCCAGCAGGCATTACGCTTGAGAAAGTGAAGGAAAAAGGGCATGAAACAATGCCGAAAATGGGTTGGTTGCCTGTCACTGTCCCTGGATGCCCCTCTGCTTGGGCGGATTTGTCCGAAAGGTTCGGCAAACTGCCATTATCTGATGTGCTTAAACCCGCCATTAACTACGCCCGTGACGGCTATCCAATCTCGCCCACCTTGGGATATTTCTGGGAGCGTGCTTTTAACTCCTACAAAAAGTTAGAAGGTGAAGAATTTTCTGGCTGGCTGGACACCTTTGCACTAGATGGCAAAGCTCCAAAAGTCGGTGATATTTGGAAATCTGCTGGACACGCCAACACCTTAGAAGAAATTGGAAAAACAAATGCAAAAAGCTTTTATACAGGGGCATTGGCAGATGCCATCGTTGCCCATGCCGAGAAGCACGGCGGTTACTTGACAAAGGAAGATTTGGCAAGCCATAAAAACACTTGGGACGAACCTATAAGTGTCAATTACCGTGGTTATGACGTATGGGAAATGCCACCCAATGGTCAGGGCATAGCCGCCCTAATAGCCCTTAACGCCCTAAAAGCTTGGGATTTTACCCATAGGGACTGCGAACTGGGCTTGCACCGCCAATTTGAGGTTATGAAGTTGGCATTTTCTGCCACAAAATATTACGTAACCGACCCTGCCCATATGGAATTTGACCCAGCCGACTTTTTGACCGAGGCTTATGCAGAAAAATTACGCTCCCAAGTGGGCGATATGGCGATTGACCCCATTGTCAACAAACCAAACAGCGGTGGCACTGTGTATTTATGTGCGGCAGACAGCGAAGGTAATATGATAAGCTTTATACAAAGTAATTACATGGGCTTTGGTTCTGGTATTGTCATCCCTGGCACAGGCATTGCCATGCAAAACCGTGGGGCAGACTTCAGCCTTGACCCCGCCCACCCAAATGCCCTGAAGGGTGGCAAAAAGACCTTGCACACCATCATCCCAAGCTTTATGACAAAGGGTGGCAAAGCCATTGGTCCATTCGGTGTTATGGGCGGATATATGCAGCCACAAGGTCATATGCAAATGGTAATGAACACGGTAGACTTTGCTATGAACCCCCAAGCCAGCCTTGACGCACCCCGCTGGCAGTGGATGGAAGGCAAGAACTTCACTGTGGAATACGGTTTTCCTCAGCATATCGCCCAGCAATTGGCACGTCGTGGACACAATATCACTGTGGCACTTGATTCTGGTGGATTTGGACGTGGACAAATTATTTGGCGTAATGAAAATGGCGTGCTAATCGGTGGTTGCGAACCACGATGCGATTCAGTTATCGCTGCATATTAATACAACTAATATAAATGAGGTGCAAAATGAGCATTGTATATGATGGAAGTTTAGATAAAGTTGTTTATAAAACGGTTTTTGGAGAAACCATGGAAGCCATAGCAAATGCTGACCCAAATGTGGTTTATTTGGACGCAGACTTAATGGCATCCATAGGCACAAGGGATTTTTGGAAACGCAACCCCCGCCAAGCCATAAACGTGGGTATTGCGGAAGCAAACATGATAGGCATTGCAGCAGGCTTGTCTGCCGCTGGCAAAAAGCCCTATTGTCACACATTTGGACCATTTGCCAGCCGTCGTGTGTATGACCAAGCTTTTTTATCGGTGGCATATGGTGGCAACAGCGTCCGCATTTTCGGTAGCGACCCTGGGGTTACGGCGGCTTTTAACGGAGGCACTCATATGCCTTTTGAGGACATCGCCCTATATCGTGCCGTACCAAACGCCACGGTGTTAGAAATTTCTGACGGAGCTATGCTAAAATC
>WQZZ01000115.1 GCA_009780485.1 Defluviitaleaceae bacterium
TCACCACCGATGATTTGTACGCCATTGTCAAGCACCACATCTTTTTCTGGGTCAGACCCCTCCACATTCCCGCCAGTGCTGACAGCCATGTCTATTATAATAGAGTTTGGTTTCATTTTGTCCGTCATGTCTTTTGTGACAAGAAGTGGGGCTTTGCGACCAAACACCTTGGCTGTGGTAATGACTATATCGGACTGGGCGCAGACCTTTGCCTGTGCCTGTCTTTGGATTTCCACCTGCTCCTGCGTTAGTTCTTTGGCGTAGCCCTGCTCGGTTGAGCCAGTTTCCCCCAAGTCTATTTTAACAAACTTCGCACCAAGGGACTTGACCTGCTCCTCCACTTCTGGGCGGGTGTCGAAGGCTTCCACCCTTGCACCAAGGCGTTTTGCGGTGGCGATGGCTTGCAGGCCAGCAACGCCCACGCCGATAATAAACACTCTAGCAGGGGAAATTGTGCCTGACGGGGTTGTCATCATTGGTAATATTTTTGGCAGGCGTGACGCACCTAGCAATACCGCATAATATCCCGCAAGGGATGCCTGAGAGCTTTGGATGTCCATTTTTTGTGCCAATGTGGTGCGTGGCATCATTTCTAGGCTTACCATTTTTATGCCAGCTTCGGCAAAGTCTTTTATGGATGCCTGCTCGTTAAACACATCAAAGGAGCTTATGTGCAGGGTGTTTTCACTGATGCCTTGTGTGCTGTGTGGTTTGTTTATGCGCACCACGATGTCGGCAAATTTGTACCCTTCTTCCAAGGTTTGGACAATTTTAGCACCAGCCCCTGCATATCCATCATCGGGATAACCAAGCCCAACTCCCGCACCGCTTTGTACTGCAAATTCGTAACCCATCCCTGCCAGTGTTTTAATGTCGCTTGGGACAAGTGCCACACGGGTTTCGCCTTTATCTGTTTCTTTGCATAGGAAAACTTTTTTCATAATCTCGATAACCCTTTCTTGAATATCATGTGGTTATTTCGTTAAGTCAAATCGGTCGGCGTTCATTACTTTGTTCCACGCCCCCACAAAGTCGCTTAGGAATTTGTCCTTTGCGTCATCGCTGGCATACACCTCCGCCAAGGCACGCAATTGGGAGTTTGAACCAAAAATCAAATCAACTCTGGTTGCTGTCCATTTTTGCTTGCCTGTTTTTCTGTCGATGCCGTTGAAAATGTTTTTGTCGTCTGTGGGTTTCCATTCGGTTTCCATATCCAGAAGATTGACAAAAAAATCATTTGTCAGCGTTTCGGGGTTGTCTGTTAAAACGCCATGAGGTACTTCATGGAAATTTGTGCCAAGCATACGCACACCGCCAAGCAACACCGTCATTTCGGGTGCTGTAAGGGTCAACAGCTGTGCTTTGTCCACCAGCAGCCTTTCTAACAGCACTCCTGATGGGTTTTGCGCATAATTTCTAAAACCATCATGCACAGGCTCCAACACCTTAAAGGACAAAACATCGGTTTGCTCCTGTGATGCATCCATCCTGCCGGCCGCAAAAGGCACATTTAAGGCGCAGCCGGCATTTTTGGCTGCCATTTCGATGCCAACAGCACCACCTAAAACAATTAAATCAGCAACGGATACAAATTTGCCAAAATCCTTTTGGATTTCCTCGTATTTGCCCAATACCATTTTAAGTCTATATGGCTGGTTAACTTCCCAAGTCGCCTGTGGCTCCAATCTAATGCGGCCGCCATTTGCACCGCCACGCAGGTCAGAACCCCTAAATGTAGAGGCACTCGCCCAAGCTGTGCTAACCAATTGGGAAATTGTTAAGCCAGAAGAGCTAATCATGTCTTTTAGTTTGTCTATATCTTGGCCATTTAACTCATAGCCATCCGCTGTTGGGATTGGGTCTTGCCATATAAATTCCTCATTGGGAATGTCATCACCTTGATATAGGGTAACAGGCCCCATATCTCTGTGGGTTAGCTTAAACCAAGCATCAGCAAAGGCTTTTTCAAATTTATCTGGGTTTGCAAAAAAATCTTTGGAGATTTTTTCGTAAGCAGGGTCAAATTTTAGGGAAAGATCAGCGGTAGTCATCATAGGGCGGTGTTTTTTGCCGGGAATGTGGGCATCTTCCACCATATCCTCGTCATCTACATCTTTGGCAAGCCAAATATATGCCCCTGCCGGGCTTTTTACAAGTTCCCATTCATATTTCAGCAACACTTTTAGATAACCCATGTCCCATTTTGTTGGGTTTGGCTTCCATGCACCTTCAATCCCGCTTCCCACTGTATCTTCGGCATTGCCTTTACCAAAACTGCTTTTCCAGCCAAGTCCCTGCTCCTCGATTGGGGCACCTTCCGGGTCCGGCCCTAAATACTTGTCTGGTGCAGCACCATGCCCTTTTCCAAAGGTGTGGCCACCAGCAATAAGTGCCACTGTTTCCTCGTCATTCATTGCCATGCGTCCAAATGTGTCCCGCACATCTTTTGCGGATTCTGCCGGTATTGGTTGCCCACCCGGCCCTTCCGGGTTTACATAAATCAAGCCCATTTGCACGGCAGCCAAAGGTCCTTCAAGTTTTCTTTCGCCCTCTTTTGAATATCTCCCTTCTTCGGCAAGCCAAGTTGTTTCAGAGCCCCAAAAAACATCCTCTTGCGGCTCCCATACATCTTGGCGGCCACCTGCAAAACCAATAAGTTTCAGCCCCATAGATTCAATTGCACAATTGCCGGCAAGAATCATCAGGTCTGCCCATGACAATTTTCTGCCATATTTTTTCTTTATCGGCCACAACAATCTTCTGGCTTTATCCAGATTTACATTGTCTGGCCAGCTGTTTAGAGGGGCAAACCTTTGTGTGCCATCCCTTGCCCCGCCCCTGCCGTCAACGGTGCGATATGTACCTGCACTGTGCCATGCCATGCGGATAAAGAAAGGGCCATAGTGTCCATAATCCGCCGGCCACCATTCTTTAGAATCTTTCATTAATGTGAGAAGGTCATCCTTGACAGCGTGCAGGTCAAGGGCCTTAAATTCTTCTGCATAATTAAAGTCGTCCCCCATGGGATTACTTAGGCTGGAATTTTGGTGTAAAATACTTAGATCCAGCTGATTTGGCCACCAATCCCTGTTGGTGGTTCCTTTTGTAAAATCCGGCCTGCCTGCAGCACTTGTGTTGCCTGTAACGGGACATTTGCTCATACTAACAACCTCCTGAGGGTTCTAATTTATTTTTTCCAATACATCTAAGGCATACACCTATAAACACATTTTCATGCCCATCAGATTTGATGATCATACTTTTGCTTCACACCTTCATCGTCAGTTCGGTATATAGTGTTTTACTTATGGTGAAGAGGGCTTTTGACTTCCAAGTATATTCCATCAACAGTTGGGTGGATGTTAAATTTCTTTACCGCATCCAAAATAACCTTCTTCTGCATTGTATTCCTTCAATCCTTTATTATCCCTCTCCACATTTTATTGATAATCAGTTCATATAAGCATATTACCATCAAATACATACTATGTCAATAGGTTTTATTGGTATTTGTACAAAATCTCTTATCTGGTTATAGCAAAAACGCCATCGTCAAAATACCAATGGCGTTTTTGAAATTTCATTTTCGGACTAAGGATTGGTTCTTTCAACAGCAACGATTCCCATCGGGGATACATTTATGGGTCTGTCAATACCTGTGTATACAAAATTAGCATTTGCGAAGTATAGCTCGGCTAATTTGGTTACGATTATGACCACATAGTACTTAAATTCTGTATAAATAGTTCTAAGCCGCCCAAAACATTAAAGGGCACACCAATTTCAGACGTTTCAAAAGAAACAATATCGCCGGTATTTGCATCAATGGCTGCAAAGTGAAGTATTTGTCCGGTCCAATTCATCAGTGTAACAACATGGATATGTCGATCGCTAACCGAAAAAGTTTCCTGCATGTTTCCGTGCCATTCCAAATTGCGTTTTTCGGCATAATCCATTGCCATTATGACGGCTTCATTTAGAGTTACTTGCTCGGCTTGAAAAGTTATTTGCTCATCTTCCCGAAAGATGTGACCTGTAATGTTAGCAACTGCGCCAAACTCCGGATTACCAGAGCCCGAGATAATGTACACATAAACTGTTGCTTCTTCGTCAAATTGCCACTGCCCCTGTCTGTTGGACGCAAGATTGAACCAACCGGAACCCATCCAGCTTCCGTCGTTTGGGGTGCGCCTTAACCCCACCATAAAGTTGCCGCTTTCGGAAGAAAAATAATAGTTATATATGATACCCGGCCCAAACGTAATTCTTCCAATCTGCAAGGATTCTGCCGGTTGAATATATGGAATGTCAAAAGAAAGACTCACACCAATAAACGGCTTATCATCATCAATAATTAAAGGCGTGTTACTTTCGGCACCGGTATTATCAGTTGTACCTATACCAAATTCCCCACCTCCATCAGCCATTGGCGGCGCATTATTCTCCACAGGCATTGGATTGGTCATCCCATAAACACCGGCAATGCCGGCACCCATACCCAAAACTATTGCCAGTAATACCGCACATAAGGCAGCGGATTTTGGCTTCTTTTTAAAATTCTTAATCATGTTCAACCTCTCTCCCAATATTTTTTTGTTATCACTAAGGGTGATGGACGAAAGAGCATTTTTATACTTCCCGCCAAAACCCAAAGCATTTAATAGTGTGTTGCCATACGCCTTTATTCCGTCATCGTCCAAGTTTTTAATAACGGCTTCGTCACAAGAAAGTTCGCAGGCATTGTTGATTTCACGCCCCATTAAGTAAGCAAGCGGATTAAACCAGTGCAAGCATATTGTTAATTGAACCAACCATTTATAAAACATATCGCCACGTTTATAATGGGTTAATTCATGCAGTATCGTATTCTCGAAATCGGCTTCGCTTATGTTTGTGGTGGGTAAGGCGATATAGGGCTTAAAAAAGCCGATTAATAAGGGAGAGGATATAAGGCTGTTTGTGTAAATGCCAACCATTTTCTTGATTTTTAATTGCCTCATCAATCTGCCGAAACGCTCCAAATCATCTATGCTATCCAACTCCACCCTCCCGGCCTTGATATAGTTTACGAAACCCTGATAAATGGTTAGTTTGCGGATAAATAATATTGCCGCAACCACAATCCATATTAGCCAAGCATAGGATATTAGCATGCTGAAAATATTGTTTTGCGAATAAGTTGCGGACGTTTGTGTTTCAGGGGTGGCAGTTTGTAAATCAAAATTGGTATTTTGTGTGTTGGGCGTATTGGTTATAATCTGCGCTTCGCCGCCGCCAAGCATAGCACTGTTTAGCTCGTTTTCTAATGTGCCAGGTTGGCTGAATCCGCTAAAAATACCACCAACAATATTTATTTCAAACGAAAGCGGCACAAGCATCCGTGTAATCACAACAAGCCAAATATAATAATGCCATTTTTTACTTAGCCGTTTTTTATACAATGGTTTGCACAGAAAAAGAATGGCAATGATTATGGAGCCGGAAAGAGAAAGCGATAAAACTGTTAACAATAAGTCATTCATCTGCCACAACACCCCCGCTCCACTGGTTTAATAGCTCATCATAATCACTTCTTGACAGCAAGTCCTTTGCAATAAGTGTAGAAACCAGCCCTTTTGTGCTACCCTCATAAACTTTATTAAGAAAGCGTATTGTTTGGTGGGTTTGGTAATCATTTTCGGTTACAGCAGCCGTGTAGATGTTTCGTCGTCCGGTTTTGCTTGTCTTCAAAATCCCTTTGTCAGCCAAGCGGGAAAGCAAGGTTAAGACTGTGTTTTTTGTTAGGCTGTTATTTTTCGCTTCTAAGCCCGCCACAATTTCAGCATATAAAGCAGTGCCGCCGTTTGTCCAGATTATCTTCATTACCTCTAACTCATAATCGGATACTTGTTGCATGGTTCCCTCCTTGTATGTGTTCACCATGAACACTTTTTATTTATATTAACATGGCGAACACATAAAGTCAAGTGTTTTTTCTAAAACATTACCTTGTGGATGTCCAAATTTGTGATATTTTAGCTGTTCTGGTTAAAATTACCTAAACATAGATTGTACAAAATATCCGCTTGCCGGCATAACAAAGAGGGTGTTAAGGCATGAATGTAGTTCTATTTATCTCAGATTTAATGATACCGCTGGTTATTGTAGCCATAATCGCCTACGGACTGGCAAAAAAAGCCCCTGTTTACGACAGCTTCATCGGCGGCGCAATGGAAGGGGCAAAAATTACATTTAATATTTTTCCTACATTAGTGGGTTTAATGGTTGCCGTGGGCGTTTTGCGGGCTTCGGGCACGTTGGATTTTATTGCCGGCTTCATATCTCCCGTCACAAGGCGGCTGGGATTTCCGGAAGAGGCATTGCCGCTTACATTAATGCGCCTTGTATCCTCA
>WQZZ01000116.1 GCA_009780485.1 Defluviitaleaceae bacterium
AAAAATGTCCACAATATTCAATAAAACCACAACAAATTGGATAGAGGTGGATTATTCTGGATGGACCCATGAAAATGACTTTTTTAATGATTTTAAGGTTGCAATATTAGAGCAACGTATTGTTGAGTTTGACTACTACAATAGGTATGGTGACAAAACTTTTCGTCGTGTTGAACCTATGCAAGTTTGGTTCAAATCCAAATCGTGGTATATAAAAGGGTTTTGCTTAACCAAACATGGCATGAGGTTGTATAAGCTGTCACGAATAAAAGGTTTAACGGTAATGGATGAACATTTTGATAAAAGAGACTCACTTATTGTTTCAGGCAACCCCATACTTAGCATTTTTGAAGAGGGGAAAAATGTCAACCTTAAACTTCGCATTGAACCTGAAAAGGCTTATAGAATATATGATGACCTTTACGAAAGCATGGTAGAAAAACAGCCAGACGGAAGCTTTATAGCAACAATGACATGGCCAGAAAATAGCTGGTTGTATGATTTTATTTTGTCTTTCGGCAAATATATTGAGGTGCTGGAACCAGAACATATTAGAAATATTATAAAAGAGGAAGCACAAAAAATCTCAGAAAAATATTTATAATATGACATGCAGTAGTCACATTACCTTTGATATACTTTGGAAAGAGCAACACAAAAAAATCTAGAGGAGCTGTTTTACTATGTCAAAAGCGGTTTGGCACATTTCTTACAAACTTGTAGAAGGTGCAAATGTACAAGATTTTCTACTTGCATCAAAAAAATGTAATGACGATTCCCTGTCTAAGAACAAAGGTTTTATTTCTTGGGACGTACTTCTTGATGGTGACACATGGGTGGATTTTGTAACTTGGGAAACGATGGAGGATGCTAAGAATGCAGAAGGTGATGATAATGAAGCAGCAAAGCATCCTTCTGCCTTGGCGTTTTATGCTTTCATAGACCCAAATACCCTTAAAGTAACTTTATACACCATCGAAAAAAGACACTAATGCACCGACATAACCGCATAGGGTGGCTGTTCTATCTCCACTCTGTGCGGTTATGAATTTATATTTTGAGTGATAAGAGATGCGACGGAAGGGTTGTTTATGGAAAAATATATCGTTATTCTCCAAGGAAAAGTGAAGGGTACTTTGACATCTGATTTGCTACATAGTCATATTGAACATCTACATAATTTGCAAGATAAGAATATTTTGTTTTTATGTGGTCCTTTCAAAGACAATGATGGAGGGGTACAAATATTAAAAGCGAATTCCTATAAAGAAGCAGAAAGTTACGTGTTGCAAGACCCATTTATCGCACAAAAATATTACGCTAGCTACATTATTCATGAGTTGATTGAGGCGAACGAAAGCAATAACTATTTATTGGATAATTCGCAAACAAAGACTAATTTGGAGCGATAGAGCAAACAAAGCAATATGGGTATAACGTCACTTAACATAAAATAATCTTCGCAACTTATGGAGTTACTACATAAACTGGTATCTCAACTGCGTTTCCATGACTTTTATTTTAGGTAACTATATACAATTTACACCACAACAACAATCTGGCAGGGTCGGTCTCGTCAAAACCTTTATTGCCCACCATTACCAAGTTTTATATAAAGTTGTATATAGTTGCTTTATTTTATTTTGTAGCTATTCCAAAATTCACCTCATGGGAATTTTGGAATATTTTATTTTAATTATAAATCAGAACAATGCGATACATTTAACATACTTTTGGAATGTTCAAAATTTTTGTTGCAAAAAGCGAAAAAGTGCTTGCAGTCCGAAAGCCCTTGTGTTACACTAGTATTGCACAAATATGACATTTTGTGCAAGTGCTGGCAGAGAGGAGGGTAGTTTCAATAGAATATCGGTAAATATCGGTTTCGTTTATAGTTTGAAAAGTTAATAAGGAGGATGAAAACTTTGTCGAAAAAGAAATCAAGACTTATGGCATCATTCCTAGCAATGGTTATGGCTGTGACCACATTGGCACATCCAGTTATTGCTTCTCCGATTCTGCTTGAAGCAGATAGTGTTCAGGTTTCCATTTTAGAGGAAGCACTTACAAATGAATTAGGCAGCATCTACGGCTATGAATTCGATTTTTTGACAACCACAATGACGCATACACCAATTGGCGTTTTTGGCTTTGAAGGCGAGTATGCACTATCTAACAACCATGACGAGATGGTGAACATTGTTGTTCATTTTAGAACCCCTTCTGCAGTTGCTTTGCGTCTGATTGAAGAAGCAAAGCAACTTGGTAGAATGTCTCTTTCGTCTGATGACTTCACCAATGATGCAAATGTGGGTCATTATAACTTCGCAGACCAACTCTCGATGCTTCCAATGCCGTTTAGTGCAAATGGCACACCTCGTATTTTGAGTGAGCATAATATGCTTTTTAATGGCGTATTTATGGAAGTTCCTGTTGGTATGGTAGAAATGATAGCCTCTTTACCTGAGGTTTTCTCGGTTACTCCAGCTATGATGCCGCAACTGCTAACAGATATGTATGCTGTGGCTGATGCAAACTTTGGTGTTGGTGTTGGGACTTTGGCTAACTCTGAATGGGATTCGGAAACCCTTCGCAGTATGCTAGATGGACATGGTGTCTTAAACGCCCCAACTAATTTCCGTGATTCTGGTTATATATGGCATCCAGAATTTAATCAAGGTGCGAGACTGGCATTTGAGTTAGACTACATAAACAATGATATGGGAATCACGGGTCAAGGTATCCGTGTCGGTCTTATCGACACTGGTGTTGACTATCGCCATCCTGCTTACTGGCATATGCTTATCCCTGTAGCTGATGGTGCGGGCTTTGTGCGTGATGAAAACGGGCAATACTGGTCTTTGCCAGGTGCAAACTTTTTGCCTGCCCCTGTAAGTGGTCGTGCATGGACCCCGAACACTACAAGAGGCTCCTCTGACCAGTTTATTATGAGCAGCCCAATGGAGATGATTCATGGTCCAGCACATTCTACCCATGGTACTCATGTTGCTGGTACAATCCTTGGGATGGCTCCAAATGTACAAATATACGCATTTAGAACCCTTACTAATGAGCCTGGTGGTGCAGGTAACTTCTCGGCCCCTCTAATGGCTCTCGAGTTTGCTTATTACCTACAACTTGATATTCTAAATAACTCTTGGGGTTATACGGGCAACACAAATGCTCCATGGTATTCTTTTACATGGGCAACTAACCTAGCTGCACTTGCAGGAATGATTTCTACAAACTCCACTGGAAATGACGGTGTTGGTGGTGCTACTCCTACGGCGGGTCTGGGCGGCTGGTTCTCACTTGGTGGTGGTGGCTCTACTGCCTCTCTAGGTATTAGTGTCGCTTCTGGTCAAGGTGCTAACAGGCTAAGCCCTGGCTTCCATGTTAATGGTGAATCGTTCGAAATCACAACTATAGGAAGTCCTGCCCCTGAGTTTCCTGTTTCGGATATTCTTGAGCAAGACCTTGATTTTGTATGGTTTGGCAGAATGGAAATTCCAGCCGCTGGTTTTGACAATCCTGCTTTCCCTGCGTTTATCGATAATGTTCGTGCGATGATGCACAACACTATTGGTATTGATAACCTTGAAGGCAAGGTTGCTGTTATCAATCGTGGTAGCGGTGAATTTGTAACCATGGCAGCTATGGCGGAGACACTTGGTGCTGTTGCTCTTATAGTTGTTAATAACGAGTACATTAGCGACGCTCAGTTACCTCAGTTTATTGCTCTTATGGACAGATTACCCACATTTGGCGTCAGACCAAGTGTAGGTCAACATGCTTTTGGTGTTGCTGCCTCAACCGCACAGCCTGTTGCTAACATCATCCCTGTTATGGGTACGGTAAATTTTGGTGATGGGTATAGATTTATACCTTCATTAGACCGTAAAACTCCAAGCTCCAGCATTGGTCCATTAGGTCCAGTTGGTGTTCCTGGTTGGGACGCTGGCGTTGGTGCGGATGGCGAGTTAATGGACGCTATAATGCACATTTTCCCAAGCATTACTGCACCAGGTAACAGCATCGTCTCCACATGGACAATTTCTCACCCAACGATGATTGATGGTCGCTCTTACAACGCAATCGGTGGCACATCTATGGCTGCCCCAGCAATTGCTGGTATTGCCGCTTTGTTGCTAGAGTACCACGATGCACCATGGGTGCAGTCTGGTAATCTTACAAATCGTTCTGTAGAAGTTCAAGCAAGAATTATGCAAACTGCACGCCCGCTTGCTGATTATGCTGGCAATTACAGCGTAAACCAAGTTGGTCCTGGTTTTGTAAATCCGCTTGCCGCACTTCGCACACCTGCCTTTGCAACTACTGTACACCCAATTCCTTTTATGACTATTGTTGAATCACCTGAAGATGTTCCTTATCAACAAGTGCCATGGAACTGGAGAGAATTTGAAGACCACACAATGGCTTCCCTGTCCTTTGGTCGTGTACCTGTAATTGAAGGTGAAGGTGGACAAACGGCTACTCTTCCAATCACCATCCATGGTGCAAGCAGTTGGACATTTGACAGGCTTGAATTTAACGCGCCGACCATGGAGCTTCGCAACCCAGCAAATGCGTGGGGCGGAAACTGGGGTCCACGCTTGGTATTCGCTGACCCTGCAAGTGTTGAATACACTATAGTTTCAACAGGCAATAATGCCTATGAAATCTATTTTGTACACGATGGAAATATTGCCAACAGAGGCTTCTCTGAAGGTCACATCTTCTTCACAGACGGCGTTAATGAAATTTTTATGATTTTTGGTACATACTTTGAAATGATTGACCCGCCTGTTTTGAGACCTATGGATGGTACTGGCATCTGGCGTCCAATTATCTCTGGCTTTGTATCTCCAAACCATGACGACTTTGACGACATACGTGAGTTTCCTGCTGGCTGGGTGACAAACCCAGGTTTCTATACAATGAATGTGCGTTCTAATATGTCACCTGTTACTTTCGGTTTTGCTGATGATTCAGAGTATGTTAGACACGTTCGCTTCTATGTTGGTCCATATGGGTCAGAGTTTGGTGACAGTGATGTACTGTTCCATTCACAGTTTAACAATGTTTCTCCTAACACCACCATATTCTCAGCCAACCTATTGCGTCCAATTGTTGGTGGTTCTCTGTGGAATATTGGCAACGCAGATTGGCAAGCCGCCAGTGGTGGATACGTACTTTCAGAAGGTGTTCACACCCTGTTTATGTTCGTTGAAAATCCACTTGGCGATGACCTAATCGTGCCAAAGCATTTTGTAGTTACTAATGACATACCAACTATCGAGATTGATGAAGATGCGTTCTATTTCATGCCCGATGCGGATTATGTCGTTGTTACTGGTCAAGTAAGTAGCTTTGGTCAAGATATGGCTATCGAACACGGTCTTGTCGGTATGACTGGATGGGTTGGGTCTACTAACCTTATCCCAGCCAACACAGGTGCATTTGATTATACCCAATCTTGGTTGCGTGTAAATGGTGATACAGTGCCTGTAAACGCAGACGGTACTTTCAGCTTTAATTTAGAGCTTGAAGACATTGCAGAGAGAACACCTTTCCAAATGGTGTTTAGCGATGGTTTTGGCGTAAGCATAACAAGAGCTGTTGACGCAGGTGCGTTTGGATTTGTCAGCACTGGTGCTGCAAATCGCTCTGATATTGCTACGTTTGAGGTTGCTCCGATGTTTACTGTAAACTTTATGAACTTCCATAATGGTCATCATGGTGCATTGCCTGCTATAACTGTACCAGTAGGCACGGACATTGAGTTGCCAACTCAAGCAGACTTTGATGCCAACCCCAATGCGTGGGGCAGACCGCAACCTGGTTATCAGTTTAACGGTCAATGGTCTTCCTTTATTGGTGGCGTGTGGCAAAATGTTCCTCTTAATGAAGATGGCACGTTAACCGTAACCAGCAATATGACCCTAAGACCAGATGTTTCTCCGTTGCCAATAACACTAACCTTCTTCGCCCGCTCCCCACTTTCTGGCGGTGGCTGGCATAACGGCACAGCTTGGAGCCACAGCATCCTAACCATTACCTTAGAAGAAGGTGACTACCTCGACTGGTATACCATAAACACAGCTTATGAAGCCCATGTTTACAGTGGCGGATTTGAAAACGACAGAACCGAAGGCTGGTTTGCCCAAGGTCCAGGCATTACCCGCACACTATTTGAAGACGAAGCACAAATAAGCTTTGACTTCTTCGCAGAAATCCTTGGCAACCCAACACAACGTCGAATCTTTATTGACACAGTTGCTGGTGATATAATTCCTGTGCCGTATGTATACTTCACAGTTGCATTTG
>WQZZ01000117.1 GCA_009780485.1 Defluviitaleaceae bacterium
GAGGTGAGAAAAGTCATGGAAAAAGTCCCAAGTTTTTATCAGTTAGCTCTAAAAAATGAACTTGATAATATTCATCGCTCTCTTTTCAAAATTGATGTTATTCTAGTCTGCGGTTATCCAGAAGAATGTGAACCCGAAGATTACGAAAAAGCTACATCTGACATTGATGATATAAAAAAGCAAACGCACGCTTTAGAAAAAACCTTAATGGACGCCATATAAAGCGGGGGCAAGCCCCCGTTTTTTTGCATAAACCATACACGGTAGGGGCGGGCATTGCCCGTCCCATGTCTGCTGGCACCATTCTTTTAGTGTCGTATGGTATCGTCTGCATAAGTGGGACGAGCAATGCTCGCCCCTACCAGCCATTTTTGAAACTTTAATGAGCCGATTAGTTGGTATGGTAGTGTTAAGTCAGTGAACACTTTTGAAAACGGGGCTGTATATATTGACTTTTTGTTTTTGCGTAACCCACGCAGAATTGCCTTTGCAGCGGTGTCCGCTGTTTGCATTGGTTTTGGTATTGGTATGTCTTTGGGCAGTTTGTTCCAAAAGTTTGTTTTTATGGTGATGGGATATGCGGTCATATAGTGTAACCGCTTGGGCTTTTCTAATTTGTAAGCATCTGCAAAGCCTGCCAAAGCGTGTTTTGTAGCGGAATATAAAGTCATGCCAGCAAGCCCAAACTTGCCCAGCATGGACGAAACCATCACAAAAGCCACATTACCCTCCGTTTTTGCCAAAAACCGCTCCAACGTGTATATGGGTGACAATACGTTGGTTTCAAAAATTCGCCTGATATGTTCATAGCCTTTATCACCAAAACTTTCGTAATAACCAAATCCCGCACAAGCAATCACACAATCCAGACCGCCCGTGCGTTTAATAGCAAAGTCAAGCATACACTCTATGTTTTCGGGCTTCGACACGTCAATTCCGCTGGTAACAGCGACAATCTTTGTCCCTCTCACCCACTTTAACCGTCGAACCAAAGCCTTTCCCAGTCCAGAACCAGCCCCCGTCACCAAATACCGTTTGTTTTCCAACTTCATAAAACCACCGCCCACTAACCATTTTATGGGTTATGGTTTCCCGAATATAAAATACCATACCTAGGTAACCCACTATATTTCAAGCAATGTTCTAATCCCCTCAAATATCTCATAAAGTATCAATAACAATATTGTCCAAAAAAGGAGAGAGGGATATAATGGAAAATTTTGATATTTATCGTGATATTGCCGACCGCACTGGTGGCGACATTTACATGGGGGTGGTTGGTCCTGTACGCACAGGCAAATCTACGTTCATCAAACGTTTTATGGATTTGCTGGTGATACCCAACATCGAAAACCCCCACAGCAGAGAACGCACAAGGGACGAACTGCCCCAGTCCGCCGCAGGACGGGCCATAATGACCACCGAGCCGAAATTCATACCCAACGAAGGGGTGTCTATAAGCCTTGACGATGTGGTAAGTTTTCGTGTGCGGTTAATTGACTGTGTTGGTTACTTAGTGCCAGGGGCGCAGGGGCATATGGAGGATGACACCCCCCGCATGGTAAACACCCCTTGGAGCGACCAGAAAATGCCCTTTGCACAAGCGGCGGAGATGGGTACAAAAAAGGTCATTAACGACCATTCTACAATTGGTGTTGTAATTACCACCGACGGGACAATAACAGACATACCCCGTGAGGATTATGAGGAAGCCGAGGCACGTGTGGTATCAGAACTGCAAGAAATTAACAAGCCTTTCATTATGATACTTAATTCCATCCGTCCATACGCTGGTGACACCGAGGTGTTGTGTGCAGAGCTTACTGAAAAATACGGAATACCCGTATTGCCACTTAATTGCGCCCAACTAAAAGCCGAGGATATTACACAAATTATGGAGCGGGTTCTGTATGAATTCCCAGTAAAAGAACTTCGCATCGCCCTGCCTAAGTGGATTGAGCCACTGCCAATAGACCATTGGGTGAAGCAGTCCGTAATAACCACCCTAAAGGAAATGGCACAGGGTATTTTCAAAATACGTGACCTTAAATTCCACGCCGTGTCTGCCGTGGAGGAAAACGAATTTATCAAAAAGGCGTTTTTGGATTGCATTTCCTTAGGTGAAGGTACTTGTGACATGGAAATTAATGTAGACCCCTCCCTGTTTTACCAAGTGCTTAGCGAATCTACAGGCATGGAAATTGACGGTGAACATAAGTTAATCTCCACCATAAAAGTCCTGTCTGCGGCAAAGAGAGAGTATGATAAAATCGCTGCCGCCCTTGATGAAGTTAACTTCAAAGGCTACGGTATCGTCACCCCATCCATGGACGAAATGACACTTGATGACCCAGAAATCGTCCGCCATGGTAGTCGCTTTGGTGTTAAAATCAAAGCCAGTGCGCCAAGCTTACATATTATAAAAGCGAATATTGAAACCGAAATCAGCCCAATTGTTGGTAGCGAACAAGAAAGCCAAGAGCTTGTCAATTATTTTAATAACCAAATGGCAGAAAAGCCAGAGGATATTTGGGAGATGAATATGTTTGGCAAGTCCATGCACTCTATGGTGCGGGATGGGTTGCAAAGCAAGTTGTATCGTATGCCTGATGATGCACAGGTGAAGATGCAGGAGGCTTTGCAGAAAATTATTAACGAAGGTAGTGGCGGATTGGTTTGTATCCTGCTGTAATAAAATTACCCCGCCATTTGGTTGGGGTAATTTTATTAATTGCAAACCCCTTCACCAACAACCTTCATTATCCTAAATGGGCGAACTTTGCTGTTTGCCCATTTTTGTTTTCTTCCAAAATCTCAAGTGAGTTGTTGTGGATACGCATTACTTACATTTCTGAAAGCTTTGCCCGTTTAGCTATTTCCTTCCAAGGCAAACGACAAATGTAACGCCAGATTATTATGGCTTTTTGTCTTGGGGACAAAGGTGCGTATGCTTGAACAATTTCCCATTCCAGTTGGGTAAGTTGCTCTATGGATTTGTTTAGGGCTTCTTCTGCTTCCAGCACCTTTATGGTTAGGTCTTGGGCGGATGTTATATTTCTGCTGGTTTGTACGCCCAGTCCCATTTGGCTGGATGTGGGTTTAGTTTGCTGAAATTTAAGGTATTCTAGCCGTTCTGAAAGTTTTTGAACTTGTTTATCCATTTTGAAAACCTGCATCATATATTCCTTTGTCATATTAGAAACCCCCATGTTATATTAATCAATCTAATATTATCATGGATGGACAAGCTTGTCAAGCATAAATTTTGCAAAAAACTTGACAGCAGGTTCAATAAGGTGTATAATTTAACAAATTTGTAATAAAGGTGTTGTTGTCTATGAAGATAATCATCCATGGACTGGGACGTTTGGGGCAAGCTGTGGCTGAACTTGCACCTGATGGCTGTGTGGTGGAAGCAATTGACCCGAATATTAGCACAGCCACGCACTTTCCCGTTCACAAAGAAGTGGATAAGTGTAACCAAGATTCGGCTGATGTTATTGTTGACTGCTCCCACGCTGGTGCTGTGGCTGGGCTTTTGCGTACAGCCCGTATACCTCTGGTTATCTGTACCACAGGCATAGACGAAGCCACAATGGAACTGGTTAAGCTGACGGCACAGCGTATTCCCGTCTTTCTGTCTGCCAATATGTCTCTGGGGGTCAACTTTCAAGTAAAATTGGCGGGGGAAACTGCTGGTACGCTTGCTTCAAAAGGCTTTGACATTGAGATTTTGGAAGCACATCATAATCAAAAGCTGGACGCACCATCTGGCACAGCCATAATGCTTGCTGACAGCATAAATAAAGCCACTGGTGGCAAACTTAAATATGTTTATGACCGCTCCCAGTATATGCAAAAAAGGGGAGAGGACGAAATTGGCATTTCTTCCATTCGTGGTGGCACAATTGTAGGCGAACACACGGTAATTTTTGCTGGGCATGATGAGATAATCGAAATTACCCACCGTGCCTTATCACGGGAGATTTATGCCCGTGGGGCTTTGGTTGCAGCGGAATTTATTGTGGGCAAAACCGCTGGACTTTATAGTATGGACGACATTTTGAAATAGGAGCTGACATAAAATGCAAATGAAAAAAACTTTGAAATTACTAACAATACTCGCTTTTTCCATGGTGGTTATTACTGCCTGCGGTAACAATAACAATCAAGCACAGCACCCGTTTATGCCTTTTAGTGCAAATGCAGTTTTAGTATATGTGGCAGAGGTGGAAGCCACAGGGCAGTCCTTTGGTTATACAATTTTTAACGCATTTATCCGTGACAACCGTATGCAAAGGTCGCTTTTGATGGACAATGGCGATGTTATTATCGAGGTGATGGAGTACCAAAGTGGCAGTCTGGTTAATATTTTAACTGGCGACAACATGGATGATGAATGGATTAACCCCCATGGCGACATTACCCACCTGCCACCCACCACCAATTTTGTTATTTTGCCAGAAAACCCCCAGTTGGGGGATAGTTGGAGAGGTAATCCTCAAAACCCAGCATCAAACCTAAGGGAGGTTACAAGTGTTGGGGTAAGCGTTACCACACCTGCTGGTACATTTGAAACCATCGAAGTAACCACATGGAATTCAGAGGGTCAGCCGACCCTACGTACCTACTTTGCTGAAGGTGTGGGTATTGTAAAAGAAACGGGTTTAAGCTTTGCCAATGGGATAGAAGAAATCAGCCACACTACTCGTCTAATTGAGATTGCAGAAGAAGGTTTATTTGGTAATATCCACATTGCTTTACCAGACGATTACGGCGTTATGCCCCTTATGATGTTGCAATTTACCACAAACAACGATTTGGTAGACGTTCTTAACAGTGCTTTGGTGCAGGCAACCGACATTCTTTTTGACCGCCAGTTGGCGAGCGATGCCTATATAAACCGTGCTTTTATAAACCCTAACACTCGCAACCTACATTTAGACTTTTCCGCTGGATTTTTGCGTGAGATGGGAGATACCCCCGACTATGAAACAGAGCGAGCAATCCTTTTAGCGATTGTGGACACTTTTGGTAGCTTGCTTAATGCGCAAGGTGTAACAATTACCGTAGACGACCAGCCCTACAACGGCACATTTGTTTCCTTTGGTAGCATGGAATTTTGGCAGGTTGGAGCGGTTGTCGCTCAAATTCACCAGATGAATGTTGAAAGGCAAGAAGCGGAAGCCCTGCTTGTGGCTCAAAGTTTGCACCAACCCTTTGTTGATGCCATGGCAACGGCTTACACCCAGTGGAATGATGGGTCAGAGAAAGATGATTTACGCCCCACTTTAGAAACCATCTTCACACCTCATTTTGCAGATGACTTTTTGGCTTGGTATTTTGACCCAGAGGTTGGACTTGGATTCGAAGCGGCATACTTCCCTTGGCATCCTGACAATATCACCGAAGTCACCGTTTTTGGTAACGATTTGTTCCTTGTAACATCTGGTGATTATCTTTTGCAGTTTGCCATGACAGAGTATGGGGAATGGCTAATTGACTTTATAGGGAATTTATAAGATGAGCAATGAACTTTCATCAAAAAACCACGTCCGCCAATTGTTGGCAGACCATGGTTTGTACGCAAAAAAACATTTTGGACAAAACTTTTTAACGGACAGCCATGTGCTGTCCAAAATTGTTGATGGGGCAGATTTAAGTGAGGGCGACACGGTTATTGAGGTGGGTCCTGGTCTTGGCGTGCTGACAACAGAGCTTGCAGGGCGTGCCAGCCGTGTTATTGCCGTGGAAATAGACCAAGACCTTGCACAAATCCTAACAGCTACCATGCCCGACAATGTAACAGTTATCCGAGAGGATATTTTGAAATTGGATGTACGACATGCGGTGGGGGCAAGTCCCCTTGCTTCCAATAACATAAAGGTGGTAGCCAACCTACCCTACTACATAACTTCCGCCGTAATCTTCGGTTTGTTGGAGCAGGGTTTGCCCATAAAAACCATGGTCGTAATGGTACAAAAAGAGGTGGCAGACCGCTTCCTAGCAAAACC
>WQZZ01000118.1 GCA_009780485.1 Defluviitaleaceae bacterium
ATGTTATCACCTCTTTTCCCAATTTTCCACAGGAGCTGCAATCGTTTGGACAATTTCGCTAACAACAGATTTTGCTGCGGTTTGACGGCTACCTAAGCCACCTTTCATCACAATTCTATGAGGGAAAACATAGGGCAAAAGCTTTTGTATATCTTGCGGCGTCACAAAATCACGCCCATGAATGGCGGCATATGCTTGGGAAATGCGGGCAAGAGCCAACACACCACGGGTAGACACGCCAAGGGCGGTGGCTTCATGGTTGCGGGTGGCTTCTGCCATTTCAACCATGTATGCAAAAATATCATCATGTATGTAAATGTTGCGAACCTGTTCCATCATTTTTAACAAATCATCTTTGGTGCAAACTGGTTTAACTGACTTCAAAGGCTCGTCTGCCACAAACTTTTTGATGATATTAACACTTTCGTCAGTGGTTGGATAGCCCAAATTAAGCTGAAGCAAAAACCTGTCTGCCTGTGCTTCTGGCAAAGGGAAAGTGCCTTGGGTTTCGATTGGGTTTTGGGTGGCAATTACGAAATAGGGTGCTTCCAGTGGGTAGGTTTGCCCATCCACGGTAATTTGACGCTCCTCCATGCTCTCCAAAAGCCCTGACTGGGTGCGGGGTGTGGCACGGTTAATTTCATCTGCCAAGATGATATTGCCAAAAAGTGAACCCTTTCGGAAGGTAAAATCCCCTGTTTTTGGATTGTAAAAATTGATACCTGTCAGCTCTGATGGCAACAAATCTGGGGTAAACTGTACACGGGAAAATTCGCAGTCAAAGCTTGCAGATAAAGCCTTTGCCAGCATGGTTTTGCCTGTGCCTGGCACGTCTTCCAAAAGCACATGTCCTCCCGCTAGAAGTGCGGAGATAACCAGTTTAACCTCGTCGGTCTTGCCCACTATAACTTGCTCAACATTTTGAACTACTTTGTTTATCATTTCCATTTTCGTTCACCTCAAATTTTTTAACTCTAGATTGTAAACCACTTTCCTATCATTGTCAATGACCTAGATACCAAGATGCAAATTTATCCTACCAAGATACAACTATTAATGGAATAGGACGGATACTATCCACTACCATTCGTAGTTGGTTTGGTTGGGTCTTTGGTTACATTATCTTAATAAGCTCGAAAATACTTACCCGCAACTTAACACGGTCGCCGCTTTTTTTGAACTGGAAGTAAAGGCTACGTAAGAAATTGTTTACATTTGCATTAATACGGAAATGTTGGTAGGTCGCACCTTCTTTTTCCTTAATTTCGTCCACGGCAACAACTAGAGATTTCATCCACGCTTCTAGGGCATCTGTAACAAAACCCTTTTCCATTATAAGCTTAGCAACCGTCGCAAGACGGTCAATTTCCCCGTCAACATACGGACCTTCTTTGAACAGGCAGGATTTTACAGCACCCAAAATATCACGGTAGTTTTCTTGGGTTATAAGAGGGTTTTGCACCAAAGCTTGTAGCATATCGGCTGTGTGGGCAACGGCAAATGCCCAACCCTTACCTTCCACATAACCCCTTGTGTCCACTTCCCTTTCAGCATATTGCAAGATACGTTCAAAGGCATTGTCAATTTCTGGGACAGAAAAAACCTGCTTCTTTCTGTTGGCATCTAAGAGAATGTACAAGGTAAGGCTGGAAAAAGCACGGGTAAAGACAGAATCATCCCCTTTTTGCCCCAAGTTATAAAACAAACGCTGTTCATCTAAACATAATTTTAACAGACGGCTAAATTCTTTTTCACTTAAAACATTTTTGGAAATCAATTTATTTAGGATTGGATACATCACATCATAACGCAATTCCGCACTGGAGCTGGCAAAATTCCCTAATATATCATCTATCAGCAGTGTAATTTCTTCTCCATTTAATGCTTTTAAGTTTTTCAAACTCATTTCAGCATATTTTGACATCTTCTCTTTGAAATCCATAATCTTCCCTCCAAACACGTCCTATCCTAATATAATACACCTAAGCACAAAATAAAGCAAGTGCATTTTGCTATAGCAAACTGATTGAAAGCAATCTTAAATTGCAATCGTCATAAAGGGTTGACATAGGTTGTGACTTGATGCTATACTTTGTAGGTGTGTCTTATTTTTAGGAAAGTGGTGATGTTATGAAAGATTTTGACGACAATAACAAAGGTGCAAACCCCGAAGAGATTGAGAGTATGGAGGCTTTTTCCCGACGTGCTGTAGGGTCTTTGTTTTCTGACGATGACAAGAAAGAAGAAGCCAAAAAAGAAAGTGAACCCACCCCCCCGCCCCCAGCTTCCAGCAAAGATTTTCGTATGCCAGCCGAACCGCCCTATAAAGAGAGAATTAAAAAAGACCCAGAGCTGGAGTACGCCGACTATATAAATTCCGCAAGGGAAGCCAACCGCAGGGAGCAGGAGATTGGGGAAGTTAAAAAAGAGGAGTCCAAAAAACATATTGACAAGCAGTGGGATGAAATTTCACAAATTTCTGGCGGTAAGAAGAAAGAGCCAGTCCCACCCAAAGCGGAGACATGGGACGAGCCAGTAAAACCAGCTAAACAGACACAGCCAGAAAAGCAAACCATGCCCCACAAACCAGCAGGTTCTATAGTATCACGCAAGCCCATGCCCCCTGTTAACATCGGCAATGTGGCTATAATCGGTTTTTTTGTGGTGCTTATTGCTTTTGCAATTGCCATGTGGCAGGCGGTGTCAGTCAATAGCCGTCTAAATTATGCCGAAGCCCAATTGGTAGAATTGCAGGAAAGTGAAGTGCATTTGCGTACTCATAACGCTTCGTTAGAAGAACAGGTTTTGGAATATCGGGCGCAAGTTGCGCAACAAAACCAGCCACCAATCGGGGACATCGGTCTTAACCCGCCAGCCGACAACTTGGAACCACCACATACAGGGGGCGATGACACAACAACTACCCAGCCACCACTTGCAAACTGGGCAAACACCCACAGAAATACCGCTGGTCAGTTGGTTTACACAGTGCAAGCTGGTGAGGGCTTGTGGGGTATTGCGAACCGTTTCTTGGGTAGCGGTACATACGTTGCAGAGATTGTAAGGGTAAACAATTTGCCTAACGACCAAGTGGCAGAAGGACAAGAAATCATAATACCAGGCTTATAATCTGCGTATAATATACAGGGTAACGGCTTTGGGGGAGGTAGTTGGCGACATGAGAATAAAAGTGTTTCTTTTGACGTTTATTTTATTGATTTCTTTGTTATTTGCGGTGTCTTGCACATACGAAGGAACAAGTACGCCAATCACCCACATCGTGCAAGAAGGGGAAAGTCTGTGGAGCATTTCCATGTATTTTTTCGGTACAGGCAACCGTGTATTTGACATTCTTTATGCCAACGGAATGGCAATTGATGAAATGTTGTTCGTGGGTCAAATTATTATAATTCCTAAACCATAATTTTTTAACGAAAGGAGCTGACCATATGAAAAAAACCAGAGTATTAGTGTTTATACTGGCTATTTTCATGGTCGCACCTTTTTTTGTCTTGCCAACCACTGCAAGCCCCCTACCCCAAATAAACGCAGACACCTTTGTACTGATAGAGGCAAACAATGGAAGGGTTTTAGCGGAGAATGGGATGCACCGTCGAATGTTCCCCGCTGCTACAACCATGATTTTAACAGCTATTCTGGCTTATGAGAATTTAGATATGAGCGAGGTTTTTTTAGCTGGCAGTGAGGTTGGTAACTTACCCTTCGGCTCTGCCCGCAACCACCATGAGGTGGGCGAAGCAATTTTGGGTGAAAACCTAATCCGTGGTATGCTTATTGGTGCTGGTAACGACACTGCAAATATCGTTGCACTTAACGTAGCCCGCCGTGTGTCTGGTGATGGGTCAATGGAATTTAGCGAAGCACAGACATTTTTTGCACGACTTATGTCAGAGCGGGCAACTGAGCTTGGGGTTTTGGATTCTCGTTTCATCAATCCTCATGGTTATCATAATGACAACCATTTCACCACCGCATATGATTTGGCTCGCATTGCCCAGCACGCCGTGTCCATCCCTACGATTGCTAGGATTGCGTCAGAAGCCCATTTTGCAGGGGCTGTGGCAGGGGCAAATCCACCAGAGGGGGCTGTTTTGCGTAACCGCACTTGGAATTCTGCAAATATGCTAATCCGTCCTGACAATGTGGCGTTTTATAGCTATGCGACAGGTCTGCGGACGGGTCATACCACCATGGCAGGGGATACATTGGTTGCAACAGCTTATAGGGATGGCATTACCTTAATCGCCGTAACCCTCAATTCTCCACGGTTGGAGGATGACACCCAAACCCGATGGCAAGATGCCGTAAATCTCTTTGAGTTTGGTTTTCAAAATTTCGCTTACCGCACCTTGCTGACAGTTGGCGAACCTTTGGGGCAGATGCCTGTTTATAACCCCCGCCTTGGGGATTATGGCTATTTGGAGTTTTACAACACCGAGGGCATAGACCTCTTTCTGTCACAAGCAGAGCTTGACAGGTTAGAAACACACATAGAATTTTTGGAAGAATACATCAAGGTTAACGAATATGACATCTACGGCGAAAAGGTATTTCAAGCACCTATTGAAGAAGGTCAAATTATAGGCACAATAAGCCATGTTTTGGATGACACGGTGCTGTTTTACGCTAATATTTACGCATCCAGAGAGGTTTTGGAACGTACCACCGCATCTGACATTGACTACCACATGGCGAATGTACAGCGTATTTTCTTTTCTGCACAGTCAATACCTTATTGGATTGCGGCTCTGTCGGTTCTGGGTATGCTAATGGTTGTGTTTTTTCAAGTACGCAGAAAAATTAGAGATAGCAAGAGTAGACATGGCAAGTATAAGATGAAGCTTTAGTGGAGGTGCGTAAAAATGGATTTTGTATTATACGATAATGTAGCACAATTTTACGATGATGTTTTTGAGGTATTGCTTACCCACGAAGCCCAAAACACCCTAATTCTTGGTAATTTGGTAACAGGCTACAAAGGTGAGGACAAATTTGGGTGGCGTGACCCTGCAAATTGGGTAATGACAACCGTAAAACAAGGTGAAAAGGTCGTTTTGGTGGGGCTCATGACACCACCATTCAAAATTACCCTTTACGCTTTGGATAACAATGTGGACAAAATCTCTATAAAATGTCTTGTGGATGGTCTTAATGCTAATGGCATCCCAATTCCCGGGGTTGTAACAGAAAAGTCCTTGGCAGAAGCTTTCGCTGATGAATACTGCACCCCTAGGGATTTAACACACAAAATAACCATGTCCCAACGGATTTACAAACTGACAAACGTAAACCCCGAAATCTCTAAAATAGGCACTTTGCGACTTGCCAATCAACAGGACTTGTCTTTTTTGCCTTTTTGGGTTGAAGGTTTTCACGCTGATGCTGTTCAAGGAAGCGACGTTAATGTGTCTGAAGATATTGAAAAATACAACTATCACATATCGCAAGGCAAACTATATGTTTTGGAAGTCGACGGTACCCCTGTTTCCATGACAAAAGTCGCAAGAGAAACGCCAAATGGGGTATGTGTTGGGCTTGTGTACACCCCTCCATACTGGCGTGGAAAAGGTTATGCCAGCGGAGTTGTTGCACAGGTAAGTCAAGTTTGTTTGGACAAAGGCTTCAAACTTTGCACACTTTATACCGATTTGACAAATCCCACAAGCAATAACATTTATCAAAAAATCGGCTACAAGCCCGTGTGTGATTCGCTAGAAATAACATTTGAATAGCCATTTACGATGAAAGGATGATATATTATGAAAGTTATACTATTGGAGGACGTTAAAGGCGTTGGAAAAAAAGACCAGATTTTGGAAT
>WQZZ01000119.1 GCA_009780485.1 Defluviitaleaceae bacterium
AACGATGTTTCCACTAAAAAGAAAAAGTAGAGTTAGCGAGGTGAGAAAGTTTGGGACAAAAAGTAAATCCCCATGGTTTAAGAGTTGGTATTAATAAAGAATGGGATAGCGTTTGGTATGCCGAAAAGGGCTTTGGCGATATTTTGGTAGAAGACCATAAAATACGCAAATTTATTAAGAAAAAACTTTATCTTGCTGGTGTTTCCAAAATCACCATTGCCCGCACGACAAGCCGTGTGCGTGTAACGGTTCACACCGCCAAGCCAGGTATTGTTATAGGAAGAAGCGGTCAAGCAATTGCAGAGCTTGCAGCGGAAATTCAAAAATTTGTAGCTGACCCCAAGCAAAAAGCCGTTGTTAATGTGGAAGAAATTAAGCGTCCAGAAATTGCGGCACAACTTGTGGCGGAAGACATTGCAAGACAGCTTGAAAACCGTGTAACATTCAGACGTGCTATGAAGCAAGCTATGACCCGTGCTATGAAATTTGGTGCAAAAGGTATCAAAACCCAGACAAGTGGTCGTCTTGGCGGTGCGGACATTGCCCGTTCTGAAACTTATCACGAAGGTACAATTCCGCTACAAACTTTGAGAGCGGATATTGAATATGGTTTTGCTGAAGCGGATACCACATATGGCAAACTTGGTGTTAAGGTTTGGGTATACAAAGGCGAAATTTTGCCTGGTATGACATCTGCACCAGAGCCAGCAGGTCCTGTACCATCCCGTGATAGAGATGGCAGACGTGGCGGTGGTCGTGGTGGCGACAGAAATAATAACCGTGGCGGCGCACCAAGAACTGGTGGTCAAGGCGGCGGCAACAAAGGAGGCAGAAGCTAATGTTAATGCCAAAAAGAGTGAAGCGTCGTAAGCAATTTAGAGGACGCATGAAAGGGCAAGCAATGCGTGGAAACCGTATTACAAGCGGAGACTTCGGTATTGTTGCTAAAGAGCCTGCTTGGATAACTTCCAATCAAATAGAGGCTGCCCGTATCGCCATGACCCGTTATATTAAGCGTGGCGGTAATGTATGGATTAAAATTTTCCCAGATAAGCCTGTAACGGCAAAGCCAGCAGAAACACGGATGGGTAAAGGTAAAGGTGCGCCTGATTATTGGGTAGCTGTTGTTAAGCCTGGTCGTGTGATGTTTGAACTTAATGGCGTTGCTGAGCCTGTGGCGAGAGAAGCACTTCGTCTTGCCATGCACAAGTTGCCATTAAAATGCAAAATCTACTCCAGAGAACAACTTGAGAGAGATTTGGCTGAAAAAGAGCAACAAATCCAAGAAAAAGCGGCAGAGCGTAACGCACGCCGTGAAGCTAATGCAAATGCTTAGGAAAGTTGGTGATAGTGGTGAAAAGTAAAGATTATTTGGAGGGCTTGCAAGGTATGTCCCCAAACGAGTTGCAAAGCGAGCTTGTTGATGCAAAGAAGGAGCTTTTTAATCTTCGTTTGCAAAACGCCACAAGCCAGCTGGACAACACCGCAAGAATTAAAGAAGTTAGGCGTAATATCGCCAGAATAAGAACAGTTATGACCCGCAAAGAGCGTGGTCTAGCATAGGAGGGAAGGCGTGGAAAGAAATCTTAGAAAAACTAGGGTTGGCAAAGTTACCAGCAACAAAATGCAAAAAACCATTGTTGTTGCCGTAGAAACCAGCGTACGCCACCCCCTGTACAAAAAAATTATTAAACGCACATACAAATTAAAAGCCCATGATGAAAACAATGATTGTGGCATTGGCGATACTGTGCGTGTTATGGAAACCAGACCTCTTTCTAAAGACAAAAGATGGCGTTTGGTTGAAATACTTGAGAGAGCAAAGTAGAAATTAGGAGGACTGGAAGATGGTTCAACAGCAATCCAGATTGGTTGCGGCTGATAACTCTGGTGCCAAAGAAATCATGTGCATCCGTGTCCTTGGTGGCACAAAGCGCAGATACGCTGGCGTTGGTGACGTTATCATCGCATCTGTAAAAGATGCAACACCCGGGGGCGTTGTAAAAAAAGGTGAGGTTGTAAAGGCTGTTGTGGTGCGTACTAAGAAAATGGTTGGTCGCCCAGATGGAAGTTATGTCCGCTTTGACGACAATGCAGCTGTTATTATTAAAGACGACAAAAACCCCAGAGGAACAAGAATATTTGGCCCTGTTGCAAGAGAGCTTCGTGATAAGCAATACATGAAGATTTTGTCCCTTGCTCCAGAGGTCTTGTAAGGAGGGTTTAGATTGGCTAATAAAATTAAACGTGGCGACAATGTGATGATAACCACAGGCAAGGATAAAGGCAAAGAAGGTCGTGTGCTTGCAGTGGATAGCAAAAAAGGTCGGGTTTTGGTTGAAGGTTACAATATGGTGAAAAAACACCGCAAAGCCAACCAGCAAAACCCACAAGGTGGCATTGTTGAAAAAGAAGCCCCCTTGCACATTTCTAATGTGGCATATATGCACAAAGGCAAGCCCACCCGCATCGGCTTTGTAGTGGAAACTGCGGAGCGTAATGGAAAAACTGTTAAGGTTAAAAAGCGTGTGGCAAAGTCTACTGGCGATATTATTGACTAGCATCATAAAAGCTGTGTGGTCGTACTAATGCCGACCACGGTAAGCGAAAGGAGTAATTCTTTTGACAAGATTTAGAGATATGTACGAAAAGGAAATTGTTCCTGCTATGATGGAAAAATTTTCTTATAAAAACAAGATGGCTGTGCCTAAAATTGACAAAATTGTTGTCAACGTGGGTCTTGGTGAAGCCAAGGAAAACAGCAAAGCCATGGATGCTTGCTTGGGGGATATTACCACAATTACAGGTCAAAAGGCCATACCAACCCTTGCAAGAAAGTCCGTTGCAAACTTTAAGTTGCGTGAAGGGATGCCGATTGGCGTAAAAACAACCCTTCGTGGTGACAAAATGTACTCTTTTATCGACAGAGTTATCAGCGTGGCACTTCCACGTGTACGTGACTTTCAAGGGGTTTCCGCCAAGGCATTTGATGGTCGTGGCAACTACACCCTAGGGATTAAAGAGCAGATTATTTTCCCAGAAATTTCTTACGAAAAAATTGATAAAATCCGTGGTATGAACGTGATTATCGTTACAACGGCAAAAAGCGACGAGGAAGCCCATGAGCTTTTGAGATTGTTTGGAATGCCGTTCAAACGCAGTTAGGAGGCTGATTATCTTTGGCTCGCAAAGCGATGATTGTAAAGCAACAAAGAAAGCCAAAATTCACAGTTAGGGGTTACAGCCGTTGCAAAATCTGTGGCAGACCCCACTCTGTTTTGCGTAAATATGGTATTTGCCGTATTTGCTTCAGAGAATTGGCTTATAAGGGACAAATTCCAGGCGTGCGCAAAGCGTCTTGGTAGTCGAAGGAGGTTTTAGTTATGGCAATGAGCGACCCAATTGCTGATATGCTCAGCAGAATTAGGAACGCAAATTCCGCAAGACATACAACCGTGGACATTCCATCATCCAAAACCAAAGAAGCCATCACCAAAATTTTGGTTGACGAAGGCTATGTAAAAGGTTATGAGATTGTTGGCGATGCGGTTAAGAAAAATATCCGCATTACATTAAAATATGGACGCACCAAAAACGAGAAGGTTATCACTGGTATCAAAAGAATTTCTAAGCCTGGTCTGCGTGTTTATGCTGGCAGTGGCGAAATTCCAAGGGTGCTTAACGGTCTTGGGTGTGCGATTGTATCTACAAACCAAGGGATTTTGACTGACAGGCAAGCACGCAGTGCGGGCGTTGGTGGCGAAGTTCTAGCGTTTGTTTGGTAGTTGAAGCATAGTCGCTAATTGACAGAAAAGGCGACCAAAAACATATGAGGTGAATTATGTCAAGAATTGGTAAAGAGCCGATTGTCGTGCCAGCTGGCGTTGATATTAAGCTTGCAGAAGGTAATTTTATCACGGTTAAAGGTCCAAAGGGCGAACTTTCTCGCCAGTTGATTGCAGAGATGGAAATTTCCGTCGAGGATGGTTTTGTAAAAGTTGCAAGACCAAATGATTTGAAGCGTTTCAAGTCTCTGCATGGTTTGACTAGAACACTAATTTCCAACATGGTTGTAGGCGTTACTGATGGCTACAAAAAGGATTTAGAAATTATTGGTACTGGTTATCGTGCTGCAAAGGCTGGTAAGGAACTTACACTTACTTTGGGCTACTCCCATCCTGTTGTGATGATTGACCCAGATGGTGTGGAGTCCACCGTGGACGGCAACACAAAAATTTCAATTACTGGCATCGACAAAGAAAAGGTCGGTCAATATGCTGCAAACATTCGCTCAAAACGTGCGCCAGAGCCTTACAAAGGCAAAGGTGTCCGCTATGTTGGCGAACACGTGCGTCGTAAAGCTGGTAAGTCTGGTAAGAAATAGTAATTCGTAATTAGTCATTGCGACTGAAAGGAGCATAGCCATATGATAAAGAAGCCCGCTCGCAAAATTGCGAGAAAAAAGAGGCATCTGCGGATTAGAAACAAAGTAAGCGGAACGGCTACCATGCCAAGACTTACCGTGTTTCGTTCCAACAAGCATATGTACGCACAAATTATAGATGATGTTAAACAGCACACCATCACAGCGGCTGGCACACGTGACAAAGATTTGTCTTTGACAAAAACTTGGGATGTGGATGCAGCAAAGGCTGTTGGTGAAGCTATTGCAAAAAAAGCCCTTGCTTTGGGCGTTAAAGAGGTTGTTTTTGACAGAGCTGGATATAAATATCACGGCAAAGTTGAAGCCTTGGCAGATGCGGCCCGTGAAGCTGGCCTTGTATTCTAAGGAGGTAGTATGAAGAAGAAGATAGATGCTAATGCCTTGGAGCTGATGGACAGACTGGTTACGGTCAAACGTGTTACCAAGGTTGTAAAAGGTGGACGCACAATGAGCTTTTCTGCGTTGGTTGTAGTTGGTGACGGTAATGGTCACGTGGGCTATGGTCTTGGCAAGGCAAGCGAAACTGCTGAAGCCATCCGCAAAGGGCGTGAAGATGCCAAAAAGAATATGATTTATGTGGAGCGTAATGAAAACGACTCTATTTACCATAGACATATCGGGCATTATGGTGCATCCAATGTGGTTATGAAGCCAGCCCCTGCTGGTACTGGTATAATTGCTGGTGGTTCTGTGCGTGCTGTTTTGGAAATGGCTGGCATTAAGAACATCACCACAAAATGTATCGGCTCTCGCACCAAGCATAATGTGGTTGCGGCTGTGTTTGAAGGTCTTAAAGGCCTTAAAACGCCAGAGCAAATTGCACGCTTGCGTGGCAAAACTGTAGAAGAAGTTACATCATAATTGGAGGGATTAACATGGCAGAACTTAAAATCACGCTGGTTAAATCCACCATTGGTACCAAGCCGAAGCAACGCTTAAATGTTAAAGCTTTGGGTCTTGGCAAGGTAAACTCCAGCGTTATCCAAAAAGACAACGATGCCATCCGTGGCATGATTAAAAAAGTTAGCCACTTGGTTAAAGTGGAGCAAGTTTAGCAACTAACGGAGGTGAAATAAATGCAGTTAGGTCAACTTAAACCTGCGGAAGGCTCTAAATTCAAAGCTTGGCGTAAGGGTAGGGGACATGGTAGTGGTAACGGCAAGCTTGCTGG
>WQZZ01000120.1 GCA_009780485.1 Defluviitaleaceae bacterium
CAGCAGGGATTTGTTTTGGTGGCAGACCCCACCATTGCAGAGGTAATAATCATCAATACTTGCGGTTTTTTGCAAGATGCCGTTGGTGAAAGTTACCAAGAAATTCAAAATGCGATTGCCCAAAAGGAAGATGGTTGCTGTCGTGCCGTTATCGTGACGGGTTGTGCCGCCGTCCGTTATCGTGATGAAATTCTAGCAGTGGATGGGGTTGACGCCGTAATGGGCGTTAGTGAATATGCAACTCTTATTTCCGTGGTGCAAAATGTCTTGGGTGTAACTTCCGTAGTCCAGCCCCTAACTACCGATTTGGAGCTTTTGCGTATTCCTTCCACTCCAAAGTATTATGCCTATTTACGCATTGCAGAAGGTTGCGACAAAAACTGCACATACTGCACAATCCCTGCCATTCGTGGGTCATACGCATCCCGCACCATGCCAAGCCTCTTAGAAGAAGCCGAGAGGCTGGCGGGCTTAGGTGTGAAGGAGCTTATTTTGGTGGCACAAGACACCACCCTGTACGGCACAGATATTTACGAAGGACAAAAACTTCACGCCTTACTAGATAAACTCAGCAAAATAGAGGGCATACGCTGGCTTCGCCTGCTGTATTGTTACCCCGAACATATTTACGATGAACTGTTGGAAGAAATGGCACAAAACCCTAAAATTCTACCTTACATAGACCTGCCAATCCAGCATTGTTCTGACAAAATTTTGAAGTTGATGGGACGAAGAAGCACCGAAGCCAGCTTGCGGAAAACCATAGCACATATACGCCAAACCGTGCCAAATGTGGTGTTGCGTACAACCCTAATAACAGGTTTTCCTGGTGAAACTAAATCGGACTTTCAAACCCTTTGCAAATTCATAGAAGACATGAAATTTGACTGGCTGGGAGTTTTTCCATACTCCCGTGAGGAAGGCACGCCAGCAGATGGTCTGCCCGACCATTTGGAGGAAAAAACTAAGCTTGCACGTTATGACCGCCTGATGAAAATTCAGCAAGGTATTACTGCAAACAATTTAGCAGAACGGGATGGACGTGCCTACGAAGTCGTCGTGGAAGGCGTAGAAGAAAATGGAATATACTTGGGTCGTTCTTATGCCGAAGCCCCTGATATCGACGGCACGGTCTTCATATCCAGCGACCAAGAGTTGGAAATTGGTGAATTTGTACAAATACAAATTGTAGAAACTTGGCAATATGAAGTCATGGGAGAAGTTGTGAACTAGCATAACGTCTTCCTCAAAAGCACCACAACAATTAACTTGATAGTTTCACATTTACTTCCATTCACGATGAAATAGATTGCAACCATTACGCCTAACATGATAGGCTGTCTTAGATGTGAATTTGCACATAATCATCATTAAAAATGTCTGCTATATTTTTATAAAACTGCACTTCATTAGTGCAGTTTTATTTTGACTTATTCTAGACAATGTGATATAATATATTTTGTTTGTGCAAAGGGGGCTGTTATGAATTTACCGAATAAACTAACAATAGGACGGGTGTGCATGATACCGCTGTTTGTGCTGGCAATCCATGGGGCGGACTTTGGGTGGTATACGCTAGAAGTTGCCCGCATGATTGCTGTTTCGGTTTTTGTGCTGGCAGCGATTACTGACTTTTTGGACGGCTATCTTGCTCGTAAATTAAAACTTATCAGCGATTTTGGTAAGTTTATGGACCCTTTGGCGGACAAGGTGCTTGTCATGGCTGCAATGGTGTATTTGTTGTGGCTTGGGGACATTTCGCCATGGGTTCTCGTAATTGTAGAAGGTCGAGAATTTTTGATAGCAGGTTTGCGGATGCTGGCATCACAGAAGGGCATCGTAATTTCAGCGGGTTTTTGGGGGAAAGTTAAGACTGTCGCCCAAATGGTGATGATACCGCTGGTTTTGCTAAATATCGACCACCCCGTTGCCTATTGGGCTGGCATTGTTCTAATTTATGTATGTGTTGCCCTGTCTATAATTTCTGCTGTGGACTATATGTGGCGTAACAGACGTGTTTTTAAGGAGGCGAAATAAATGGAAAAGTTGAGTGTGATGGAGCGGATGCTACGCATAAACAAGTTTTTGTTGATTAGCGTGATGTTTACCGCTGTGACAATTGTGGATATGACGATAATGTTTGTGGCATACGGTGTGGAAGCAGAGACTAGCTATTGGCATTTGCTAAGCCGTTTAATACTGGCTACTTTTGCGGCGGTTAGCTTATATGTGTTTAAGTTTTTCAAAACCACCAGCTTGCCAGCCATTGCCGTGCATTTTGTCAGCCTAATGGGTTTTGCGGCGTTACACGTGTGGATAAGTGGCTTTTTTGTGGAACTACACGAAAATGCTTTGTGGTACATGCTTCGCTCTGTTGCCGTTGTTTATGCTGGGGCGGGCGTTTTGGCTGTTATATGGGTTCTGCTAATTAAAAGGCGTAAAAATGGATAGGGCAACGGAAATTGTGGCGTCTCTTATCCAAAAGGGGCTGAAAATCGCTATTGCTGAATCTTTAACGGGTGGGGCGGTCACATCCGCCTTGGTATCGGTTGCGGGTGCGTCTGCTGTTCTTGATGAAGCCATGGTGACATATAGCAACGATGCAAAAGTCAAGCGACTTGGGGTTTTGCAAACCACGTTGGATACTTATGGGGCAGTCAGCCAACAGACTGCCAAGGAAATGGCTATCGGTATCGCCCGAACCACAGGGTCAGACATTGGCTTAGCCACAACTGGCATAGCTGGTCCTGACGGTGGCTCGCTAGAAAAACCCATAGGGCTTACATACATTGCCCTGCACCATGATGGAGATACTATAGTTGAGAAATTAAACCTAAAAGGCGACAGACTAAGTATCATAAGCCAAACCGTTATACAAAGCTTGGAGTTGCTAAACGAAAAATTAAAAACCTTGGAGGAAAATACAGATGAGCGATATTGATAAAAACAAAAAAGATGCCCTAAAAACCGCCCTTGCCAAAATAGAGAAAAGTTTTGGCAAGGGAAGCGTTATGAAAATGGGAGAAAAAACTGCAGGGATGAAAATTGCGTGTATTCCCTCTGGCTCTCTAAGTTTAGACGTGGCTTTGGGCATAGGCGGTTTCCCTCGTGGGCGTATAATCGAAATTTTTGGACCAGAAAGCTCTGGTAAAACCACGGTGGCTCTGCATCTTATAGCGGAAGCCCAAAAAATGGGCGGCATTGTGGCGTTCATTGATGCCGAACACGCCCTTGACCCTGTTTACGCCAAAAACCTTGGCGTTGACATTGATGAACTTTACATATCCCAGCCTGACAACGGAGAACAGGCACTTGACATTGCCGACGAAATGGTACGTTCTGGTGCAATTGACGTTATCGTCATTGACTCTGTGGCGGCTCTTGTGCCACGTGCAGAAATCGAGGGTGACATGGGGGACAGCCACATGGGTCTGCACGCCCGCCTAATGTCCCAAGCCTTGCGAAAGCTAACGGCACTGTCCAACAAAAACAACTGCGTTATCCTATTTACCAACCAACTCCGTGAAAAAATCGGCTCTTACGGCAACCCCGAAACCACCACAGGCGGACGAGCATTGAAATTTTACGCCTCTGTGCGTTTGGACATTCGTCGTGTCAGCAAAGGCGAAATTAAAGAAGGGGAAAAACACATTGGCTTCCGTACCAAAGTTAAAGTTGTGAAAAACAAACTTGCCCCACCCTTTAAGGTTTGCGAATTTGACATAATTTTTGGCAAAGGCATCGCCAAAGGCAGTGACATACTAGATTTGGCTACGGAACTGGAAATCGTCAACCGTTCTGGCTCTTGGTTTAGCTATGGGGATTTACGCTTAGGACAAGGCAAAGACAAAACCAATGCTTACCTTGACGAAAACCCCGACTTGAAGGCAGAAATTGAACTTGCCGTCCGAAATCACTTTGGTATGGAGGAAAAGCCAACAGGTCTAGCGGCGGAAACCACAGCCGAAGAAGAAAAACCAGCCAAAAAGTCCACCAAAAAGAAGAAAAAAGACGATGAAGAAATTATAGCTGAAATTGAGCTAGATGACGAAGAAATTGACAGCATAATACAAGAAATGGGCTTGGAAGGCGACCCAGAGAATGAATAAACGTAAAATCTACGCAGAAAACAGGCTTGTGCGTTTGGTGGAAACCAGAGAGGAAGATGCTTACACTGCCTACGAAAATTGGCAAGACCCAGAAACCATAAAAGGTTTTAACGGTCGCCATGTTAAAAGCTTACAGCATTACAAAGCAAAGTTTGAGGATTGGGAGGATGGCAAATGGCACTTCTATGCCGCCATACAAGAAGTTGCAAGTGGTGAAATTATTGGCTCTGTTGCCGTTTCCAATGAACCCCATGACCTTGCCATTTGGCTTTTTGCCCCTTACCGTGGTCGTGGACTTGGAACATCAGCTTTTCTTCTGGCAGCAAACTTTGCCACCGACGCTTTAGAAATTGGCAGGTTGTACGCAGGTGCAATGGAGGACAATGTAGATGCCCAAGCCATGCTTAAAAAATGTGGGTTTTCCCCCAATCCAGAGGGTAATTACAAAACGACCCATTATCAAACAGGTGAGGAGTTTACAGAACTTGACCACATCTTCAGCCCTAGGTTATTGCCATGAGAATTACCGACATAACCCAGCAAGTTAAAAACCCAAAGCGGTATTCGGTTTTTATCGACAACCGCTTTGCTTTTGGTATACACGGAGCAGACCTGTTGCACCACAAGCTAGAAATAGGGCAAGCTTTAGATGCGGATAAACTGTCAAAAATCCGCTACGGAGTGGAATTTGCTACTGCAAGGGACGCCGCCGTTAAATATCTGGGTAAGGGAATGAAGTCCACTAAGCAAGTGAGGGATAAGTTATCGGAAAAAGAATATTCCAACGAAAGCATAGATGATGTGGTGGATTTGCTAACCCAGCGGGGTTATTTGGATGATGTTGCATACGCCACGGCATTTATCAGTCAAAAAACAAAAATAAACAATTTTGGGCGTTTTCGTATCGAACAGGAGTTGCGTGCAAAAGGTGTATCAGAACACCACATTTACACCGCCTACGAAGATATTAGCGGAGACGAACAAGAGGACGACCTAACCGCTGCAATCCGTGCTTTGGAAAAGAAAATCCGACACAAAGACCTTGCCCAAATAGTAGACGACCCTAAAGAGTTACAAAAACTAAAATCCTTCCTTGCCCGACGTGGCTTTGACTTCGACACGATTGACAAGGCTTTTGACATTGCCCTCACCACCTAATGTCAGGACTGATAATAACATAAAAAGGGCGACCATTGGTCGCCCATACAATTATTTACCGCAAGTTATGCAGGGTTCTGCATTTTTTTCTTCGTCTTTTACAAGGATAATCTTATTACCTTCAATTGATACTTTTACATTCATGCCTTTACTGAGACCTAGATGGTTTCTGGCTTCTGAAGGTAAAACAATTCTGTTTAATTCGTCAATGGTTCTTGTTACGATGATGTTGTTTGTCATATTGGGTATGCTCCTTTCCTATATCCTTGTTGTCAAAAGTGCTTGACAAGAAGACCTAAGGTAGGATATAATATCCC
>WQZZ01000121.1 GCA_009780485.1 Defluviitaleaceae bacterium
GTTTCTTTTGCCATTTGGACATTCCTCCTTATTGTCTCCCCTTTTGATTGGTCAAGCAAGATTTGCTTGACAAGAAGACCTAAGGTGGGGTATAATTGTCCCTAGGTCCTGTTTGGGGTCTAATGGGGTGCTTGCCTGCTGTTCTCGTCAAAGAAGTCAGGCAAGCACTTTTTAGATACCCCTATTCAATTTTAGTGTAACTATTTCCAGTATAATGCAAAACCCTGTTGTTGTCAAGAGTTTTTTGCAGAAAAACATAAAAAACACCCGTTCAAGTTAATTGAAGGGTGTTTTTTATGTTTTTACGGTATCGTCTGTCGTACTGGGACGGGCAATGCCCGCCCCTACCAATGCAAAGTCACCACTTACGTACGGGATGAATGACAATCGTGGTAGGGGCGGGCATTGCCCGTCCCATGCCTGCTGGCACTATTCTCTGGGGTTGGATAGTATCGGCAGGGCAACCCCCCACCCTACTTATGGGCAATGACTTCAATTTCTACTATAGCATCTAAGGGCAGTTTTGCCACTTGAAAGCAAGTGCGGGCGGGCGGGTTTGCACCAAAAAATTCGTTATAAACCTTGTTCATTTCGGCAAAATCTCCCATGTCAGCTATGTAGACGGTGGCTTTTAGCACATTGTCAAGGTTAGAGCCAGCCTCCATCAAAACCGCTTGCACATTTTTAAGCACTTGGCGGGTATCCTCTGCGATACCAGCGTTTATCAGATTGCCAGTGGCAGGGTCGATGGGCAACTGCCCAGATGTGAAAACCAAGTTGCCAAAGGTTGTCCCCTGTACGTATGGACCGATGGCGGCTGGTGCATTTTCGGTGTTGATAACTTCTTTTCTCATTGTGTTACCTCCATTGGGATAAAATGTGTATCATTAAAATATTGGATAAACATAGAAATTTCCTCAAAAACGTGGAAGGGTGCTTGACTGCTCATATCAGATAGAATTACGAGAATATAGGGGCTAGGAGCATAGACGATTGCCATGTCGTGAAATGCGTTGATGTTGCCATCCCCCCAATGTCCGTATTTCTGGGCAACAGGATGGTCGGACACGATAATTGGCACATCAGAATTAAGCATACTGTGTTGGAAGTGCCGTGCAAGCTCCGTTCCTGTTTCAAAATATTCGTGTATTTGTAACATTAAACGCCCCATGTCCATAGCGGTCACACGGTGGGTGCGGTCATTGGTAATTAGTCGCATATCCCTGCCACTGTCACGGTTAAAATTATAGTAGCTGGGAACGTGATGACGATAGGCATGGCGTAAAATGTCAAAGGCAGTGTTGTCGGAATACAACACCGAATACATCAGCAAATCTAAATGGGTGAACTGTGTACCGTAAGGCGTGCCGTGGCGAATTATACCCGTGCCACCTCGCCGTTCCCCTTGGCGAAATGTGTGTATGCGGTTTAAGTCAGCCAATCCGTTTTCCGCCAAATAGTACACGTACAGGGCGTGACTGGCTTTGTTTAAGCTGGCAGACGTATAAATTACATCTTCCCTGTGCATAAAGACGAAACCTGCATCCAAGTTTTTGTAAAAAATCGACACATCATAAGGTAAGTTCGCAAAAAAGTCTGTTAAAATATCTGGATTTGGTTTCGGTGGAGGTATTGGTGTCCATGGTTCTGGTGTTGGCGGTGTCCATGGTTCTGGTCTGGCTTGCCCTTGACGAATTTGTGGACGCTCCAATATGCCAGACTGTCCCATGGCAAGCAAAACCAAAGCCAGCATTGCCACAAAAGTAACAACCAGCACAATTATAGCAATTAACAGCTTTTTTTCTGTCATTATCTTGCAACCACCTCAAAGGCTTCCACCGTGGCTCTGTAAAGAGCCTGTGCCACTCTCTGCTGATAGGCAGAATTTGTAAGATTAGCGAGTGCTGTCGGGTTCGTCTTAAAGTCAACCTCTACAAAAACGGCAGGGATATGGACGGTGTTAAGCACATACAAGTCACTGCGGTGTATTATGCCCCTGTCACGTGTCCCTAATTCTGCAACCAAATGCTGTTGGACAATTTGTGCCAAGCGTATGCTTTGGGGTGTGTTGTATAGGGTTTCCGTCCCTGCCACACTTGGGTCAGGAAATGTATTAGTGTGTATCGAAATAAACAAATCACCCAAATTGTTTGCCAGAGCAGAGCGGTCACGCAAATAAACCCAGTCATCGTCATGGCGGGTCATAAACACCGCAATACCGCTGTTGGAATTTTGGAATAGTTCATACAAATATAGAGATATTGCTAGTACGATGTGACTTTCATAAGCTCCTGCCACAGGCGCACCTACGTCATAACCCCCATGTCCAGGGTCGATTATTAAGATGCGGTCGTAAACCTCACGCAAGCTAATAACTCGGATTATTACGTCGTCTGTTTCATCATCATTTTCAACGGAAAATGCAACGGGCATGTCTGTGTGTATACTCATAATACCACTGCGTGGGCTATATGTAATCAAATTCACAAAATTGTGAGGGTCAACCACATGGTGGCGTGTCATGTCCACCCCAGAAGCTGGGTAGCTAAATGTGTAAATCATATTTGTGTGGTCGCTGTCTATGTTTAGCGAATTAATGTTGGTGGTAACTGCGATATTAAATGGTATGTAACTTTCTTCTAGCCCCACCACCCTTGGCACAATGAAAATCGCTGACAATGCCAAGCCTATCACCACCAAAACACCTATAAATCTATTGCTTAATCTTTTTTTCATAAAATCACCCATGATATTGTACCACAAGTCCCAACATTTTGAAAGAGTAAATTTTTATATAGTCATTAAGTAAAAAGTTTTTCTTTGCAAAATCCATTTGTTGTGATAAAATGGAAGTAACTAAAATTTTACCTACCCAAGGAGGTACATATTATGAAATCGTATGCAGCAGATGCCATTAGAAATGTGGCAATTTTGGGACATCAAGGCACTGGTAAAACCACAATTGTGGAAGCGGCTTTGAACATTGCGGGCATCACCAATCGCTTTGGCAAAACCGAGGACGGCAACACCGTGTCGGATTATGACCCAGAGGAAATCGAACGTAAAAGTTCCATTTCCGCTTCCTTAATTCCGATTGAGTGGAAGCAGGGCAAAATCAACTTCATTGACACCCCTGGTTTTTCTGACTTTTGTGGCGAGGTTCGTCAAGCCCTTTCTGCGGCTGACATTGCCTTAATTGTGGTCAATGCCAAGTCTGGCGTAGAAGTTGGAACGGAAAAAGCTTGGGAGCTTGCCACGGAAGCAGGATTGCCAAAAATGATTTTCATTAACGGTTTTGATGATGAAAACGCCGATTTTGATGCTTTGATTGAAGAATTAAAAGAAAAATTTGGAAAGTGCATCGCCCCAATTCAAGTGCCGATACGTGAACATGGCAAATTTATTGGTTATGTAAATGCAATTAAAAAAGAAGGTCGCTTGTACCGTGAAACGGGTATCGAAAGTTGCGAAGTGCCTGTAATTCTCGAAAACGATGTGGACAATGTTCACCGCATGGTAGAGGAAGCTGTTGCCGATGCTTGCGAAGAATTAATGGAAAAATATTTCAACGAAGAACCCTTTACCCGTGATGAGCTTTACAGTGGGATAGGCAAAGGTATCGCATCGGCAGAAACCACACCAGTAATCGTTGGTTCTGCTGTGCATTCCATGGGCGTTGGCGTTTTGATGGATAATATCAAAGACTTCTGCCCACCGTCTGCAGAACTTCGCCCAAACATCACCGCAACTGACGTAAAAACTGGCGAAAAAGTCACTTTGGAATGCAAAGTAGACGGTCCTCCTGTTGCACAGGTTTTCAAAACCATTGCGGACAGCTTTGGTAAACTTACAGTTTTCCGTGTATATTCTGGCACATTCAAAAAGGACACCCCCCTTTGGAATGCCAATAAAGAGCAAACCGAAAAAATCGGTCAGCTATTTGTGGTGCGCGGTAAGGAACATATTGCAGTTGACGAGCTAAAAGCAGGCGACATTGGTGCGATTGCAAAGCTTGCAAACACATCAACCAGTGACACACTTTGCACCAAGGATGCGGCATATATTCTGCCAGCCATCAAATTTCCGACCCCGCTGTATGCACAAGGTATTATCCCGAAAAACAAGGGGGATGAAGATAAAATCTCCCAAGCCCTTAACCGTTTTCTTGAGGAAGATAAGACACTTAGTTTCAAAGTGGATTCCGAAACCAAACAATCCGTGCTTTCTGGTATGGGTGACAACCACTTAAATGTCATCGTCAACAAGATGAGAGGGCGCAATAAGCTGGAAGTGGAGCTTATCCCGCTAATTATCCCTTACCGTGAAATGATAAAGAGCAAGTCTGACGTGCAAGGTCGCCACAAAAAGCAGTCTGGCGGTGCTGGGCAGTTTGGCGATGTTAAAATGCGTTTTGAACCAAGCGGAGATTTGACGCAGGAATACGTGTTTGAACAAGAGATTTTTGGCGGTTCTGTTCCCCGCAACTTCTGGCCCGCTGTCGAAAAGGGCGTGCGTGAGAGTTGCAAACAAGGCCCCTTGGCAGGTTATCCTGTTGTTGGCTTAAAGGCCGTGCTTTATGACGGTTCTTACCACGCTGTGGATTCTAATGAGTTAAGCTTTATGCTTGCGGCACAAATTGCCTTCAAAGAAGGTTTTATGGCAGCAAAACCTGTGCTTTTAGAGCCTATTATGAAAGCGGAAATTCTTGTGCCTGACGAATATACAGGCGATATTATCGGCGACATTAACAAGCGTGGCGGGCGTGTTCTCGGCATGAACGCCGCGGGCAACAAGCAAGAAATTTCTGCCCAAGTTCCATATGCTAAAATGGTGCAATATTCCATCGAATTACGCTCTCTAACCCAAGGGCGTGGCGAATTTACAATGGAATTTGACAGCTACGAAGAAGCTTCCGCAGAAACATCAGCACGTGTAATTGAAGAACGCAAGTAAAAAACGGTAGGGGCGGGCATTGCCCGTCCTTATCCTAATTACGACCACATAAAAAAGGAGGTCTCCAAATGATTATAATGGCAATTTTACAGACAGGCATAGCCATCTTATTCGCCATCATCGGCTCTATATGGCTCAGGGGCAAGGGCATCAAAATGATGTCTTTATGGAACGCCATGTCCGACAAAAAGAAAGAAAAAATTGACCAAAAGGCATTTTTGCGTTTCAACGCTTTTGTGATTTTGGCAGCGGCTGCCGTAAACGCCCTTTCTGCCCTTTTCGTGTTCATGGGCTTCAGCTGGGGGTATTTACCTGGTATTTTGGCAATTCTCCTTCTTGTCGTGCTGGCTGTTTACGCAACTTTCGCAAAAACTTTCCGCATTAAAGACGAGGACGGCGAACCCCTTACTGACGACCCCACAAAACGCAAAAAGACCCTTATCCTTATCGGGGTTTTCATAATTGTAACCATGCTACCCATGGGATGGCTGTTTTTTGAAGGCACACGCCCAATCCGTGCGGACTTCGCTCCAAGTTCTGTCA
>WQZZ01000122.1 GCA_009780485.1 Defluviitaleaceae bacterium
CGTCTGCGTCAGCGTCTGCATCGGCATCGGCATCTGCGTCTGCGTCAGCGTCTGCATCGGCATCGGCGTCTGCGGCAGCGTCAGCGTCTGCATCGGCGTCGGCATCTGCGTCTGCATCAGCGTCTGCGTCAGCGTCTGCGTCGGCATCTGCGTCAGCATCGGCATCGGCGTCTGCGTCTGCGTCAGCGTCTGCATCGGCATCGGCATCTGCGTCAGCGTCTGCATCGGCATCGGCATCTGCGTCAGCGTCAGCGTCTGCATCGGCATCTGCGTCTGCATCAGCGTCTGCATCGGCATCGGCGTCGGCATCTGCATCGGCGTCGGCATCTGCGTCACCTTCACCAGGCTCCACAACATCCTCCATCGCTAACCCCCCACCATATTGCGCAAGGGAATTACGATTAAGAGCGCCACCCTCAAAAAACACCGTTATCTCAAATGTTTGCGAACCATCAGGCCATGTCGTTACCACTGGGGCAACAGTTACAAATGCACCCATAGAATTGCGCAACAAAGTGTCCAATAAAAACGTGTTCATCTCGTATTGACGAGTAAGCGGAAGACCAACATAACTACCATCAGCCTGTCTTTCCACTTGCATCCGAACCGTACCGATTGTTACTGGTGGTCCATATGCTCCACCTGGGAGTGGTATAGCAACCCTAATATCAATATCATTCGTCCACAGCAACTGCTGGCTTGAAGCAGCAACAAAACCCGTCGAGCCAGGTGTAATGGGCTGTGCAGGAGGAGCTACAGCAGGAGGGGGTGTAGGCAAACCACCCTCAGCATCCGCATCTGCGTCGGCATCCGAATCAGAATCCGAATCTCCACCACCATAATAACCATCGTTATAGGCATCAGAATCATTATCGTCATAATAACCATCACTATAACTATCAGAATATGTATCATCAGCATCTGTGTCTGCATCGGCATTTTCATCGTATCCAGCATCAGAATCTACATCGGCATAGACATAGTCATCATTGTCATCATCCGAACCGTCAATTTCAGGTTCTTCATCATAATCAACAATTTCTTCATCGTCTTCATCCGTTTCTTCTTGGTCAGCACCGCCGTCTTGCGTTGGTAAATCATGGTAGGTATCTTCTTCATCAGCATCATCCACATTCGGCGTCTGAATGCCATCTGCCTCTACGTATTCGCCAACCACCTCTGTAATGGAATTTTCCACCAAATCGCCGAGGATGTCTGCAGCAATCACACTGACATTAAGGCGATTGTTTGTTACCAGCACCGCTAAAGCCGAACTTACCATAATAGCTTTAGCTCTCCTAGCCACCGCAGCACGATGTCGCCTCGCATCCAAAATTCTTTCATATGACTTACGTCTCAATAAAGCACTTCCTTTCTTCATTACTTTGGTTCGAAGCTAGGTATAGGTCTTACGCTATAAATCACAGATTTGTCGCCGACCCTCCAAATTACCTTAGCTTGCTTCTTTACAAAAACTTACTGTCAACAAAGTCTTGCAGACCAACTGTGAGAAGAAGCCCTCACAGTTGGCAACAAAACCCAAATCAATTATCTATAACTTAATTAACCGCAGTACCAGACACTGTGGCAGTCCCAAACGAAGTACCAGCTGGACGTGCCTGTGTCGCTGGCACAAAGAAAGTAACAAAAGTGTATTGACCAGGGCTAAGCGTCTGAGTTAGCCCAATAAAAACATGGTTTTCTGTTACATCAACCAAGAAAGCACCTTCAAATAAGGGAATGTCGCTATAATTTAAGAAATCCACTCTCTGCAATTGGATTACCACATTTTCTGCTGCATGGCTGTTTAACCAAGCTGGGTTATATACACGTGTGGTAACCGCTACAAGGTCGCCTGCCACAACATTAGGTCTATCAGCCAAAGGCGCACCCATTACACCAGCTTGCAAAAACACTTGTTGTGCCGCAGGGGTAACAGTGAAAGTGGCAACAATTGTTACATACGCCCCATCATTGCCTGTTATATCAAAGCTGGTATTGTGGTTTCCTACTGATAAACCATTGTTAGGACGAATGGTAAACTGCCTAGTTGCTTCAGGAGCAATCTCTGTATACCAATCACCACCAACGGGCTCTAATGTCCAGCCATTAACATTCGGCAAGCTGTTTAGGATTATTGGCTGATTGCCTGTGTTAGTTACCGTAATGGTTTGTGTGGGACGCTGTATGTATCCCGCTTGGTGAGAGCCGAAGTCAGGGTCGGTTGGGGTGGCAGTTATTGTAAATATTTCAGCGGCTTCAAGCTCCCAAGTTGCAGTGATTGTGTTATCTGCGTTAATTCTATTTACATAGAAATTCCACGGAGAAGTCCAACCCGGGCTTACGAAATACCATCCAGCAAAAGTATATCCATCTCTAGTTGGGTCTACTGGTCTAATTACTAGCTCACCTTGACGCACTTGTTGCGAAGGAACATAACTTCCGCCATCAGTGTTAAAGACCACCGTAAACAATGGCGTAAACACTGGTCTAAGGATGACATCATCGTCACCAGCTGGCGGGTTGTCTAAATCCCAAATATTATCCCTGTCACCTTCTGGGGCCCAGCCGTCAAAGTCGTAATCTCTGTCACTACCGCCAGGACCAGTGCCTGTCGGTGGGTGAGGGTTTGTAGTTGGCGGTGTAATAGGGTTGTTGCTTCCGCCAGAACCAGGTACACGCTCGGTTTCAGATTGTGGACCTTCCTCGCTTTCCCACTCCCAAGTAACATATCTGTATATGTCAACAACTTCAACAAATCTAATGTCGTTTACGCTTGCATCTTCATCACTGTAAGCACGCACAATAAAGGTGTACCCAACTGGAGCATAAACGCTTAAAGTTAATTGACCAGTGGTTGGGTTGATAGAAGCATAATCAGAGTTGTAAATAGAAGTGTAATCATAAGCGTCCAAGATTTCCCAACGAACATTTCCAGCATTGACAGCTTCCGCTTCAAACGTAAAGCTTCCACCACGCTCAATTTCTTCCACATACTCAACGATGGTTATGCTTGAAGCAGTTACACTTTGCAAAGGTATGATAAGGCTAATGCCGTCAGCAGCAAGCTGCAACAACTCAGACCCATAGTAAAGAACCACTGTATCCGTAAATCCATCTGCAGAAGCGGTGAAATACATAGATTCTTCGTCATACATACCGCTAATTTCAAATTCAAAAGTTCCTACTCCCACATTCAACAAATACATCCCCACTGAAGCCCAAGGGTATCTCACAAAAACTTGGGAATCTTCAATAAGTTGGCTATATTCATCGTCTTCATTAACAACCATTACAGTAAGTAAGGTATTAGCTGGAATTGTACCGCTACCATGTGAGAATTGGAATTTAGGGAAGTCGTCAGTCATAACCCAAATGGTATCGAAATTCCAATCAATAAAGGTAGGTTGATACAACATTTGTTCAGATGTTCTAAACACTGGTCTTGCACCTGTGTTTTCAATACTACCAATTGATGTTGTGCCAATTACCCAAGGCGAATTTGCAGTGTCGCTGTTAGCAAAGTTTCTTCCAGCGTAGATACCGCTGTTGTTGTTTAGGTGATAGCCAGTGAAAGCAGCAACGGCAGTCCCTCTGGAAGCGTGTACACGACCAGTAGCATATGCGTTAAAAACTCTCGCATTTCCGCTAAATCTGCCGATAAAGCCACCTACTTCATGTGTGCCATTTACATTACCTCTGGCATAAGCATTGGTAATTCGTCCACGGTCGTAAATACGCCCAACGAAACCACCAGCAGCTCTGTTACCATTTACATTACCATAAGCAGCAGAAGCACTAACATTACCACCATTGTAGATAACACCAGCAAAACCGCCAGGATAATTGTTTCCTGTCCCTACACCAGCATGGACAATTGTACGTTGTACCTGTGCGTTGTTGTAGATAGCACCAAAGCCACCACCAGCAAAGGATTGGCGGGCCCATACAGAGCTGTAACTGTCCACATATCCGTAAGTTACCCTTGTGCCAGTACCGCCGTAAACAACACCAGCGATGCCACCAACATAGGAATGACCCGTCATGTGGGCGTTGTACACACGAACATTGGTAAGCGTTGCGTTTCTTGCAGCACCTGTGATACCACCAGAATAGTTACTGGTTGTTCTGGTATTGACCCTAACATTGCTTACGCTGGAATCTCTAATAACCGTTCCATCGCCAACATAACCAACCAATCCGCCTACATATCCTAGAAGGTTACTGGCTTCCAGCCTATGGTTGTTACCATTTACATGAACATTGTCAATGACAACACGTTCGCCATGCCTTGCACGACCAGCTAAGATACCAATTCTGGTGCTACCAATAATGTTACCTCCAAGCTCCACATTAAGGTTTCTAATGGTCGCCCCATCACGCAGGTCCGCAAATAGACCCTGCTCGGAACTTCTGTTGCCCCAAAGACCGCTAATTGTATGGCCATTGCCATCAAGTGTACCTCTAAAATCAAATGGGTTCCAGCCGTTATTGGCGGTGATAACAGAAGCAAGGTTAATATCCGCCGTCAACACAAAGTTACCTCTGTTGTTGTTACGCACCAAGGTATTAAACTGCTGTGCCGTGGAAATTTCAATGGCGGTTGATGCGTAAACATTCTGCTGTGGCATAAATCCAATGACCATAATTACAGCCAAAAGACCAGCCAGTATTTTTTTCAGATGCCTAGCCTGTTTTTTAACAAGTACCATAAACATTCTCCTTTTCCTTTTTTATAACTGTTAGATACCAAAAATGGTACATCATCCTCACGGCAACGCCGCCTTACTGTGCTTTGGGCAAAAACCTCCTTCCTTGGTTAAGTAAAACCACAACCCACATTTCACTAAACGAAAACAAGGAAAACACGTATTGCCGTCCTTCCCCTATTTTGTTAGAAATTTTATGTATTTTATTTTATTGGGTTTGTCGAATTGGCTGTTGTTTGGTTTTCTTAAGTCTCAAAAGGTGTACCTTCCAAGACTTGGGGTATTTTCTGTTTATGCACAACAGTATATCACATCCAAAATAAAAAATCAAGCGTTTTTTGCAAAAAAGTTTAGAAAAATAAAAAATATTCAACCAATATTTTGGATACATGGGAAAAACATGAAAGTCTCAAAAGGTACACCTTTTGAGACTTGGGTTCTTTTTCGTCTTCGGCATTTGTTAAAAGGCATTTGTAGCTACTGCCAACCCCTATATCATTACCTTTTGAGACCACCTTTTGAGACCATTTGGCAAAATAATGTAAAAAATGCTTGCAATCTGTTATTTGTTATGTTACACTGGTTGTTAAATAGCGTAGAAAGGAGGTTTATGTAGGACAGAGGTATAGTAAATTCAAAAATTTTAAGGAGGACGAGAGCGTGTCAAAAAAGAAAATGAGATTTACCGCATTGTTACTGGCAATGGTGATGGTTATGACCACATTGGTGCAACCCATTGTTGCCTC
>WQZZ01000123.1 GCA_009780485.1 Defluviitaleaceae bacterium
TATACGATAATGTAGCACAATTTTACGATGATGTTTTTGAGGTATTGCTTACCCACGAAGCCCAAAACACCCTAATTCTTGGTAACTTGGTGACAGGATACAAAGGTGAGGATAAATTTGGGTGGCGTGACCCAGCAAATTGGGTGATGACAACCATAAAACAAGACGAAGAGGTCGTTTTGGTGGGACTTATGACACCACCATTCAAAATTACACTTTACGCTTTGGACAACAATGTGGACAAAACCGCTATAAAATGCCTCGTTGATGGTCTTAATGCCCATGGCATCCCAGTTTCTGGGGTTGTAACAGAGAAGTTTTTGGCGGAAGCTTTTGCTGATGAATACTGCACACCCAAAGACCTAGCACACAAAGTGACCATGTCCCAACGCATATACAAACTTACAAACGTAAACTCTGAAATCCCTAAAATAGGCACTTTAAGACTTCCCGATAAACGTGACTTATCCTTTTTGCCCTTTTGGGTCGAGGATTTTATGGTTGATGTTGATGCAGGAAACAACGGTACTGTGTCTGAAGATATTGAAAAATACGACTATCATATCTCGCAAGACAAGCTATATATTCTGGAGGTTGACGGCATTGCCGTTTCCATGACAAAAGTCACACGAGAAACATCAAATGGGATATGTATTGGGCTTGTGTACACCCCTCCATACTGGCGTGGAAAAGGTTATGCCAGCGGGGTTGTTGCACAGGTAAGTCAAGCTTGTTTGGACAAAGGCTTCAAATTTTGCGTACTTTATACCGATTTGACAAATCCCACAAGCAATAACATTTATCAAAAAATCGGCTACAAGCCCGTGTGTGACTCACTAGAAATAACATTTGAATAGCCATTTACAATGAAAGGATGATATATTATGAAAGTTATACTATTAGAGGACGTTAAAGGCGTTGGAAAAAAAGACCAGATTTTGGAATGTGCCGACGGATATGTGAGAAATTTTTTGTTCCCAAAAAAGCTTGCTGTGGAAGCCACAAAACAAAACATCGCACAATTGGAGAGAAGGCTGGCAGGGATTGCAGAGCAAAAAGCATATGATTTGGCAGACGCTAAAGGCATGAAGGACACGCTGGAATCCAAGACCATTAAGCTGGCACTTAAAACTGGTGGCGGTGACAAGCTTTTTGGTTCCGTCACCAACAAAGAGGTAGCAGCAGCCCTTTTAGAGCAAGAAAACATTGATATAGACAGGCGTAAAATCACCCTGCCAGATGCAATTAAGACATTAGGACAACACAAAGCGGAGGTCAAATTGCACACCGAAATAACAGCAACCCTAAAATTGGAGATTGTATCTCTATGATAAAACAAAAAACTTTATTGCATTGGTTGGGCTTGCTAGGTGTGACAGCCTTTATTTCTTATGCTGTTGCCGTTATTTTTTCGCCCCTCGCATACCCAGATTATGACTGGATACGCCAAGCAGTAAGTGACTTATCCGCAGACAATGCCCCATCCCGCACCTTGTGGGTTCAGTTATCTTCCCTGTACTACCCTGCTTCAATTGTGGGGGTTATGGCGGTTTGCATTGCCGTACAGGGCAAATATACCAAACTTATAAGGCTGGGCATTTACCTGTTCGCCATTATGGGTTGGGTGTCAGCAGTTGGTTTTGCTGCGTTTCCATTGACCGAGGGTGGCACAGGCGGTGGCACGCTTCAAGACACTATGCACATGGTGGTGACAGGCGTGGTGGTTATTTTGTCGTTGACTTCACTGTTAATCCTTACTATTGGTGGGTTACGACAAAAAACTTTCATATCCCTAGGGGTATGTGCTGTGGTAGCGTTATTTTTAATGCTTATTGGACCAATTGGCATGGCATTTCCTGAATATTTCGGGCTTTTCCAGAGGTTTAGCAATATGATTTCTGCAAATGGCTTTGGGGCGATTTTGGGCATTATGCTATTTATAGGCAGATTTGACTAATGGACATATGCAACTATATATAAGTTTGAGGTGAAAAGATGTGTGCGACTTAAAATTGATAGAACCCACCAAAGAACACGAAGCACAAGCAATGGAATTTAGACAGGAGTTTATCAACTTAGGAGAAGCCCGTATTAATGGCAGTTGGGGGCTTCAGAGATATGAAAATTACCATGAATGGATGGAAATTATAGCAAGCCTAAAATTATTGCAACCGTCCGATGACGGCGTGCCATCCACAACTTATTTTTGTATGCGAAAAAGTGACGGCAAAATCGTTGGGGCTATACAATTGCGTCACACCCTAAACGACCAATTACGTAAATTGGGAGGTCACGTGGGTTATTCGGTTCGCCCAACCGAGAGGGGCAAGGACTACGCCACCAAGATGCTCACCCTTGTGCTTACAGAGGCACGTCAGCTAAATTTGTCCCAAATTATGCTTACTTGCCACAAAAGCAACCCAGCGTCCTCCAAGGTTATTATTAAAAATGGTGGTGTTCTGACAGGCGAAGCAACTGATGAACGTGACGGCGAAGTGGTAGAAACCTACCTGATTAATTTGAAATGAGAGTGACATATGACATTGATTGATAAGATGAGAGAATGTGAAATCGAATATGTGAAATGTTTTAGCAAAGCCAATAATACATCGCCTGATTTTATAAGGTTTACCGACCCACTTATGCCCGATATGTATTCCCATAATTACACATGGGTAAAAAGTGCTGGGTATGACAAGGATTTGCTTCAAATAATACGATGTGAGGTGGCGGACGGTAAGTCGGATTTCTGTATGATACATTGCCACATACCTGTTAGCGAAAACCTCCTTAATTCAATGAAAACTTGGGGTACACAGCCAGAAGTATCTGTTATGGGCTGGTATGTTTACGACATTTCACAAAAATTTAACGCAAGGGATTGTGACATTCGCAAACTGGACAAGCCAGAAATGGTAGACGACTTGTTGCACCTAGAAACGGAGAATGACGGCGATGTTTTGGGGGCAGATTTTTGCCAGAGACGAGCGGAAAGGCGTGCAAAAGTCTATTTGGCAGAAGACGGCATCAGCTCTTACATCTGTTATCACGAAGGTCGTGCAATAGGTCATTGTCACCTATTTGTCCATGGCGACACGGCAAAGATTGAGGATTTTTCGGTGCTGGAGTACCATCAGCGTAAGGGCTTTGGAACGGCAATACTTAAAAAGATGATAGACACAGCACTTTTGGCAGGTGCAACCACAATATATTTGGTAACTGACGAGGATGACACCGCCAAGGAAATGTACCAAAAGCTAGGATTTTCCAAGGTTTATGAATGTACAGAATTATTATTTAGGTTTTAACGAGGTGAGGGCATGAGAAAGTATATAACAGCACTATTCCTTGGTTTAATTTTATTGCTTGTGGCTTGTGGCAATACAAATGAAGCATTACATGAACATGATTATTTAGAGGATTACACCACTGACGAAGTGACCCTTATGGACTTTAGAGGGCGTTGGCAGGGCGAATTTCAAAACCCCAGAGCATCTGTGATATTGAACATTGTAGACGAAACAGACGGCGTAACATTCACCTCCTTCACAGTAGAGTTTGCACCAATAGACTGGGAAATTAATGGCGAATATCTTATTTTGGGTATGAACGAAAGCCCAGAATTTCGCATAACCATGGTAATGTCTTTGTCAGAGGACAAAAGACAAATGGCTGGAACATTCACCCAATTTGGTGAAACATCAGATATTTATTTTAACAAGGTGTCAGATTTTCCGCATATCGGAGATTTTGCAGTGCTTTGGGAGCCTACATCCTTAGAAGAACGTGTGCAAGAATTAAACAACTATCCAGATTTTGCTAGGGATGGTAGTGTGATTGAATTCACCTACGACCTCGGCAGATGGGATTTATACATGGATTTAATCGAAAAGTTCGACCTAGACACCCTTACGGAAGGTCTTTACGATGTGGATTTAATGATTGCTTTGCTGGACTGGGTAAGTGACAACTTCCCTCACAATGGTGCATCTGGTATGCCCATGCAAGTTGATGCCATGTCAATTGTGCGTTATGTACAGGACAATCCAGCGGGCATAAACTGTCGTGGTCTCGCTATTTTGCTGGCGGAGGTCTTACGTCTTTACGGCATCCCCGCCAAACACATAACTGGTTATCCCCCAGAGGACAACCACCCCGTACACGTTGTAACCCATGCTTTTTCCCACGAATTGCAACAATGGGTTATGCTTGACCCCACCGTGCGAATGTTTGTAACCGACAAGGACGGCAACTTTATGAACCTGTACACCCTTCGCCGTGCCTTCGCTGACGGAACGCCATTGATGGCAAACGAAAACGCCAGCCACAACGGCATACCGTATTCCATTGAAGAATATAAGGATTTTATGTCAGACTATCTATTCCGCTTCTCCACAGGAACAAATTTCACCTTCGGCTCTGAAGAAATAGGAGCTGGCACAACCCAATTTATGCTTGTCCCTGTGGGTTTTCACGGTATTGGCGGACAACGGTTAACAAATTCAGCAGAAACATTCTTCGCACCACCAAATCGGTGATTGTTTCTAACGATTATGTGCGTGGGTATATGAGACATTTACACGACAGCGTTTGCACGAATATCAACCCTCATTATACGTTAACGTTTGAACGAACATATAAACCCATTACATGGTAACATTTGAATGAATATTAACCCCATTACACGGTAGGGGCGGGCATTGCCCGTCCTATTTCTGTTGGCGGTATCGTTTCGGGTTGGACGGTATCGTCCGCATGAGTGGGACGGGCAATGCCCGCCCCTACCAGTATTGTTTTGGGTTGGGCGGTAACGTTTGAATGAATATATCAACCCCATTACATGGTAACATTTGCACGAATATCAACCCCATTACGTGGTGATGTTTGAATGAATATAAACACATTACGTGGTAGGGGCGGGCATTGCCCGTCCCACTCATGCGGACGATACCGTCCAACCCGAAACGATACCGCCAACGGAAATGGGACGGGCAATGCCCGCCCCTACCATTGCAAAAATATCCAATTATTTTCAAAAAAAGACTTGACAAGCGGAAAAACAACAGGTAAAATATAAATAAGGGCTGAGGCTATAGCCAAATCCCTGTGTCATTCCTTTTTCCCTTAGTAAATGACTTGTATAAAAGTTGCCTGTCTGGCTCTAATCTTAGCGGACAGACCAAACAGGCAACTTGAACCAAGTCCTAAAAAAGACCTGAGATAATCTTAACATCTCTCAGGTCTAATTGTCAAGCAAATCTTTCTGCCTGACAAAAACAACTATGAGAGGAGCATTAAAAATGCAACCACACCCATCAAGAATTGATGAATTTGGTAGGCTATTAATAGCTGGCGAATTCCAAAGAAAA
>WQZZ01000124.1 GCA_009780485.1 Defluviitaleaceae bacterium
CCCTAGCCTGTACATGCTCCATAAAAAAGCTATAGTCTTCACTGGCGTGTAGCCCGATGGTATCCCCCACTAGGTCAAAAATACCAAGGTCATGGGCGGTTTGTTTTGTAAGGTCAACCAAGTATGGGTCGCAAATAGCAGAGGTTGCTTCCCCTGTAACTTCTAGGATATGGCCAACATCATACATTTGTGCGGCTGCCCCTACAATACGCTCAACTTCGCCCCTCATAAATGCGTTAATTTCGCCAGTTTCCCCACGGGTTTCCAATGCCATAAATGCCTTATCAGGCACAATATTGGAAGATGTTCCAGACTGCAAAACACCAACACTTATGCGGGACGAACCACCGCTGTGGCGATAAATACCCTGCAAGCTCATGGTGGCAGCCGCCGCCGCTAATAAAGCCGACTTGCCGTCCTCTGGATTTGCCCCAGCGTGGGCGGTTTTGCCCGTAAAATCAACATTAAACTTGGTTGCCGCCAAAAAGTCCGTGGTTTGACAAAAAACTTCACCACTTTTAGCTTTTAAGCCAATATGAAAGCCCAACATATGGGTTACATCGTCCACCAAACCCTTTTTGATGATGCCAGTTGCACCGCCCTGCACACCTTCCTCAGCAGGCTGAAAAATCACCTTAACTACGCCCGTTAGCTGGTCTTTTATATCAGCAAGCAACTTGGCGATACCAAGACCTATAGCTGTGTGACCATCGTGGGCGCAGGCGTGCATAACCCCCTCATTTACCGAACGAAAACCGTGTTTCTGAGGAAAATGCCCATCACCATCAGACTCTTTAATAGGCAAAGCGTCCATGTCCACACGAATTGCAACCACATTCCCAGCCTTGCCAGTGTCTAAAACCCCAACAACAGCGGTTTTGCCACCCTTCATCTTGTCAAAATGTTGGGTAAATGCCCCTTGTGTCCCAGCTCGCTCCATTTCTGGCTGCAAAACCTCATCGCCCAGCAAGTTAAGCATCATACTACCGTCCATGGCGTCTTCGCCAACAATTATTTTATAGCCAAATTCTTCTAAATTCTTGGCAACCAAAGATGCTGTGCGAAACTCCCGCCAGCCAAGTTCTGGGTACTTATGAAAATCCCTTCTCCAGACCACCAACTGTTCTTGCATACCTTTGGCTGTTGCTACAATCTTTTCCTTCATATCCCATCAACCTCCTGTTTTATTTTGAAGTGGAATTATGCCACTATAATATATACGCAAATTCCAATACAAAGTTTTATTTGAAAGTATAAACGCTAAATCTCAAAAATCTCTCAAGTTTTGATTAGAATAATAACATTTCAAATAATAAATGTCAATTCGCAAATATGGGCTTGACATTTTAGGTTTTTTAATGTATGATGGAAAGGATATTCTTGAAAATGGGGATGCGAATATGAATTGCCAAATACAGTATCTAATATTTGATGAAAATTTTAATATAGCAGAAGCCAGCCCACCACTTGCTACTGTTTTTGGTAACCTTGTTGATGGACAAAGTTATGTTGACGCTTTTTTGGGTTCTTGCCCTCCGATACAACCCTGTGGCACACCCTCCAGAGAAAAATTGGAAAACCTTCTAACAAAGGCTTTTGGAGAGGGCGGTTTTGGTGCAGAATGGACTTGCCTTGCTCCTTGCGGTGATATGGTAAACACTGTGAAAGTTTCCTTTACCCCTGTTGTTTTGGCGGGTAAACGATTTGTAATCTCCCATAACCAAGAAAATGACCAGCAAACCCCAGAGGAAATAATAGAAAAAGAATCTAGCCAGATGATGCGTTATATTGTGGAAACTTCCCCTTTGCCCTGCGTGGTTCTTGACCAAGATTTTCAAGTTATAAAAGTAAACCGTGCAACCATGCTTTTGCATGACCTGCCCTATGAAAAAGCTTACCAAGAAATGTTCCACGAAATTTCTGAACCCATACAACCTTGTGGTACACCCAGCCAAGAAAAGCTTGAACAAGAATTTAGTAAGGTTTTTGCATTAGGCAAGGGTACAATGTTGTGGATGCACAGAAACCGCCATACGGGCGAACCTATACCAGTAGAAGTAACTGCCGAGCTGGTTTCCACAGGGGACAAGAATTTGTTGCTAGTATACGGCAGGGATTTGCGTAAAGAGTATGAGCTTAGAGAAGCAGAACAGCAAACACGTATAAGACTTGAAGCCATTTTAGACACCTCTCATTTACTTTCAACTGTATTTGACGGCAATGGCATCCCTGTTTACAACAGCGGGTCTGGGGTGGAGTTTTACGGCTTTGAAAGCAAAGAACATTTGGACAAAAACCATCATCTAGTTTTCCCTGAATTTCAGCCTGACGGAACACGCTCCCTTGCCCATGCCACCAAAATGATACAAGAAGTGGCAAAAACGGGGCAAAAAATCACAAAGCTTTGGGAATTTCAACGCCTTGATGGCGAACCCATACCTTGTGAAGTGTCCCTTGTCCCATTGACTTTGGGTGGCGAGAAATACGTTCTCGGTCACACAAAAGATTTAAGGGAGCAGCAAAAACTAAAAGAGGTGTATGCAAGAAACCGTGAGCGGATGATGGCAATGCTGGATGCGTCACCTTCCATGTGTATTGTTTTTGACCAAGAATATAATTGCATAGATGTTAACCAAGCGGCAGCAAAACTTTTCGGCTTGCCCTACCCCCGCCTGTTCCTTGAGCGAACAGACGATTTTTCACCAGAATTTCAACCTTGCGGCACACCTTCTCGTGAAAAAATGAACCAAGTGTTGCAACACGCCTTTGACTTTGGAAACCATTATTTCGAGTGGATGCACCAAACCCTAGACGGCAACCCCATACCTTGCGAGGTGCATTTAACCCGTGTAACGTCTTACGAAAAAACCGTGGTAATCGCTTACGCCCGTGATATGCGGGAGCAAAAATCCATGCTGGCAGCATTGCAAAACGCCTTTGCCAAGTCCCTTGCCGTGGAAGCCGCCGAGGAAAGCAACAAAGCAAAAACCCGCTTTTTGGCAAGGATGAGCCACGAAATTCGCACACCTTTAACGGCAATTTTGGGCATTTCCGAAATGCACTTGCAGGCAAAAAAGCTGTCACCCCAAATGGAGAAATCTTTTATAAAAATACATAACAGCTCCCATTTGCTTTTGGGCATCATTAACGACCTGTTAGACTTTTCTAAAATCGAGTCTGGTAAAATGGAGCTTAGCGACCAAGAATATTCCCTTTCCAACATGATAGCCAATGTGGCACATATGCACACGGTTTACCTTGGTAGCAAGGGCATCAAATTTATCATAAACGCAGACGAAAACCTGCCAGAGGTTTTGATTGGCGACCCCTTGCGTATAGAACAAATTATAATCAACCTACTGTCCAACGCCTTTAAGTACACAGAGTCAGGTTCTGTGGAACTTCGTGTCAGCTTTGAACCGTTAGACTGTGGTGAATGTGTGGATTTGATAATAGCCATTAAGGATACAGGCGTAGGCATGACAGAGGAACAGCTGGCTGTCATCTACGATGAATATACAAGGTTTTATAAACGTGGCACCCATATCGTCAGCGGTACGGGGCTTGGTATGCCCATTGTTGCAACTTTGGCACAGTTGATGGATGCCCATGTAAATGTTGAAAGCCAACCAAATGTAGGAACAACGGCAACCGTACGCATACCGCAAAAGATGCGGGGCGATGAAGTGCTGGGGGCTGATACAATAAAAAGGTTACAGCAGTTTGAAGCCGCTACCATTAGCGATGCGGGGCAGTTTGGTATGCCACCAGAACCCATGCCTTATGGCAAGGTGTTGGTGGTGGATGATGTGGATGCTAATTTATACGTAGCTCGTGGGCTTTTGGATTTTTATGACCTTAAAGTGGAAACCTGCGAAAGTGGCTTTGAAGCTATCAAAAAAGTTAGAGAAGGTAATGTTTACGACATAATTTTCATGGACCAAATGATGCCAGGGATGAGCGGCACAGAAGCCAAGCGCACCCTTCGGGAAATGGGTTACACCCACCCAATTGTAGCACTTACAGCTAATGCCATAATTGGACAAGCAGAAGAATTTGCAAAAGAAGGTTTTGATGACTTTTTGTCAAAACCCATATCAAGAAAGAATTTGAATGCCGTTCTTCTTAAATATGTGCGGGACAAGCAACCTCTACATATTATCGAGGCAGCCCGCTCTGCCGCAGAACAATTGGGTAACACAGACGGCAACAATGCAGACGATTTCCAAAACAGCAAGGAATTGCAAGCCAGATTAAGGTCTGATTTTGCCAAAAACCAACGCAATTCTTTCAAAAACATTGTGAACGCAATTAATGCAGGTGATTTGCATAATGCCCATTTATTAGCACATAGCCTAAAGGGGCTGGCGGGGCTTATCTACGAAGATGGGCTAGCCAAAGCCGCCGCCATGGTTGAACAGCAACTAAGCAAAGGTAACGTGCCAGAAGATATGCACATGACCGCTTTAGAATCTAGGTTAATGTTTGTTTTGGACAGTATAGGCGAAGTTATGTCGAAAGGGAATTCAGAAATTTCCGCCCTGCTGGATGATTTGCAAGACCTGCTACAGCAACGCAAGTCTGATGCGGTAAATGCTATAGACCCCCTACGCCAAATCCCAGAAGCGGCAATCCTTGTGCGACAGGTTGAAAGGTTCGACTTTAAGACTGCCTTTGGAAGCTTAGTTACTTTGCGTGATATTCTAGAATTATAAACAATGACAAACCCCCATTGCAGGTCAATTCCGCAATGGGGGAGTTATTATATTACTGATTATACTCTCGTTTCTTTTCTTGCAGTTGCTGTATTTCTTCTTCTAACTGTTGCTTCTCTTTTTTCAGACGGTCTAACTCCACTTGTTGCTCAAATACAAATTCTTCACGTTGTTCGATAATCATTTTTTGTTTGTCTTTGCGTTGTTGTTCTCTTTGTTTTACTAATTGTATCTGCTCTGGTGTTAGGGGCTTTATAGCGATTATGTCGTCATTTACGCCTATGCGTACCCCGAAGTCCCATCCCATGCTATCCATTAGTTCTTTATCCAAAACTACTCTGTTTAGTATGTCTAACTCCTTTGTGTTCGGTAACTCGCAATCCTCTTTTGCTTTTTGGATTACTAGGGTGTCACCTACTTTGGTTAAAGTTACTTTTGGGGATTTGTCTAGGGATATACCTAGTTTTCTTTGGAATTCGCCAGCTATTAATAGCCTACCAAATTCATCAATTCTTGATGGGTGTGGTTGCATTTTTAATGCTCCTCTCATA
>WQZZ01000125.1 GCA_009780485.1 Defluviitaleaceae bacterium
CCATTCTTTTTATAACGTCTTTGCCTTGGGGTTTGTTATGCCCCGATATTGCAATCTCAAAATCTAGTTTCTTCCACATTTCTAGTGTTTTCATAAGGGTGGCTTTGTCGGTATAGATATTTGGTATTATCTCGTCGTCTGTATCACCTATTTCATCACCAACATACAAAATCTTATCGACAGCATCGTAAATACTAATGCCATCAGGTGCGTGACCTGGTGAGTGGAACAAGGTAAGTCCATCGTCAGGAAAGTGCATCTTGCCTTCAAAAGTCACATTAGGCAAGCATTTACGCACCTCGCCATCAATAAATTTCTTACAACGCTCCACTTCACTGTCCCAAATCTCATCAAGAGTTTCCCTGCACAACTTATGGGCAATTATGGGGCAGTCCGCAAATTTATGGTTGCCCCAAACATGGTCCCAATGGCTGTGGGTGTTAATAACAATGGTGGGTTTACCCTTTTGCAAATGCTCCAAAACAGGCAAAACACTGTTTTCACCCAAACCTGTGTCTATAACATAATTGCGATGCTTTCCAAGTATCAGACCGATGTTAAGGTCGCAACCCCACTCCTCCACAAATTGTGTAAACATTAAATGTCGGTCGGTGATTTTAATTGGCTTCACTGTTTTTCCTCCAATACTCTTGCCAAGGTTCTAAGGAGTTTTCCAGCATTTCAATAACCCCATGGGTTTGCGGTTTGCTGTGTCCAGATAGGCAAGTTCCAAAATCATACTGCTTGTAGGCATTAACCACTTTATGGAAAGCGTCAACTTCCTTGCCCCAAGGATATGCCTTTCCGTCTTCAAACCCAAAATTGTCACCAATATGCAGGATTTTGTCCACTCTGTCGTAAATACTTACACAACATTCAGTGTGAAAAGGGGTGTGGAACAAAGTCAACCCATCTTCTGGGAAGTGCATCACGTCCTCAAATGTAACATTGGGTAACACCTTGCGAACCTCTCCATCAGTTATGCAACCCTTCTCCAACACCCATTTCGCAGCATCTTCCCAGCCCTCGTCAATCTTTTTGCGTGCCAGAGAATGAGCAACAATCACACCATTTTCAAAAGCGCAATTGCCATAAACATGGTCCCAGTCCCCATGGGTGTTGATGACAATTAGGGGCTTTTGACAATCCTTGATAATCTCCAACAGCGGAAGTGGGCTGTTTGCACCCACCCCCGTGTCAATCAAAAAATTATGCAATTTCCCTCGTATCAACGCCATGTTTACAGTAGCGTCAGGGCTTTCATTTACGGTCAACTCATAAGTTCTCTCAGTTATTTTAGTTGGTTTCATAACTCCTCCTAGTGCTTTGCATCATCATCTACTTAGAAGTTTGGAGGCGGTTGGGTCATTTTTCAGTTTTCGTATTATTCGCAAACACCCATCCAAGTGCATCATATGATGTCTGGACAAAGGCATCAACAACAATCCCCCGTAGGTTTTCTTGCACCAATAATCCATCAGCCAAAAAGCGGACTGCTCCTCTGACACACTACCTGTAGCCAGCAATTTCGCCTTTCTTTCCTCTGTCACCTTGGTTTTGGAGTTGTCAAATGTCATATTCTGGATAAGGGTATTAGTACTTTCCCAAACCTTATCGGTATAGACCTTTAACTGTCCCAAATTCAAAGACTTACTAAATTCCACCAAATCATCCCGCTGAATTTCATTGCCAGTGGTAACAATTGGCGAATTCAATAACTTCTGAAACCCTTCAGCGAAAAAGACCTGCTCCTTACCTACAATTAAAGTGTTGGTGACAATATCCTCAATCCGCATAAGATGATAAAAATAGTAAGCCACTGTTTTATCGGATTTAGCGGGCATTTCCAAAAAATCGTCAGGGCCACATATATGGAAAATATAATCATAAATCAAAGATAACTCTTTGCGAAGGGCAAGCAAACTTTCCTTACCTTCCACAAAAGTGTCCTGCTTCTTTATTTTACTTTGTAAAACCTTAAAAATCTCCCCACGTTCTGTTTTGTTTTTCATGGGCTAACCTTTACGAATACAAGGCATCAACAGAAAGTTCTGTGGTTGCTCCATCCGTGCTTGTAGATTTTGCCGTAACCTTCAACATATTGTCCTGCCCAACAGTAAAGATAACCTTAACTTTCTCCGTCCCCTTGGGGGCTTGTGGGATACCACGCAAGCTGGTACCCGCCAAACGCTTCATGCCAGACTGGGACACAAGTGGATTTTCGCCCACAGCTTCCGTACTTTCATAAACCACAATCGCCATAGATGGCACATTGTCGTGGTTTGTGGTCAGAAGTTCGCCAGCCTCCACAATCAGCCCTTCCCGTGGAATATCAACACCAGCCGCCACAATTTCCATGAAGCGTCTGCCAGCAATTTCCAAACCAAGTGGGTGAATGGTTTTCTCCTGCACAGTTGGTCCTTTAACAGTAGGCATCATTATCATGTTGCAATAATAAGCCGCACCTTGGGATATGGACAAAGCAGGGCTGATTTTAGACTTAAACGGCTCTTTGCCAAACTTTTCCGCAATTTTGGCATTTACCAGAGGGATAGAGGACGAACCACCCACAAGGAAAATCTCATCAATATCGCTTTCCTTTAGGCTACCAACTTCCAAACATTTGTCAATGCAAGCCAAGGTTGCATCCACAAGGTCATTAAGGCTCTTATCCTTCAATTTTTCAAACAAATCCACATGGTCGCCCTGTTGACCATTACGCTTGTAATTTTCAAAATCTTCCTGTGTAATTTCCATGTTGATATTTACAATTTTCGGCTCTTGGATAAAAGGTGCAAGCACAATTTTTGTCGACTTCGCTTGGCTTAAACGCTCCTTGGCTTGGTTTGCCACCTGTTGCAAACGAACCTGTGCAACCTTCTTTTGACGCTTGCTGACACCATCGTCTGCATCTTCGTTGTAAAGGTCAATTTCCCCGTCAGTAAGCTTCTTAAATTCCTCCAAAATCATGTCGATGATGATTTTGTCGATGTCATTACCGCCCAAATCGTTATCACCAAAAGTCGAAACGATGGAAATATTCGGCTCGTCATCTTGGTTTTCGATTTTCAAAATACAAGCGTCAAAAGTACCGCCACCAAAATCGTACACAAGCACGGTTTTGTCATTGGTTTCGTTGACGGCATAAGAAATCGCCGCTGCCGCTGGCTCTAAACGCAGATAAACGCTGTCAGGGTCAAAACCAGCCAAAATTGCAGCCTGCTTTGTCATAGACTTTTGCTTGTCGGTAGAGTTTGCAGGCACTGTGATAACACAACCCGAAAACTCCCCCTCGATTTTCATTTCATCTTGGGCATACTGGTCTGCCTTTTGCTTCAAATGCCCCAAAATTTCCGCCGCAATCTGCTCAGGTGCAAATTGATGCTCTTTTTCATCCACAACCACAGAAATTTTCTCATCTGACCCCAAATAACGCTTAATAGACAAAATCGTTGACAAGGGATAAATCACCGCCGCCTCTTTTGCCTGCACGCCAAAAATGCGAGCCAGCTTGTTTTCGTCCTCTGGGTCAGTTTCAAATTGGATGGCGGTGGGGAAAATGTTGCTTCCATCTAGTGGAATGGTCTGCGCCACCCCGTCCTTGTAATTGTAAATACTTACCACCGAATTGGTCGTCCCAAAGTCAATCCCCAAATACAAACCTCTTTCCAAATCAAGTCCTAAAGTTCCCATAATAATTTCCTCCTAAAATATGTGTAGTTATTTTTTTATTCCAATATATAAACCATGCATGCTGTTGCCGATGATTGAGGGTTGTTGGCACGTTGCTATGTGATAGTCCATAAACCCAGCAAATTCAGCGTCACTGGCATTGTTTAGCTGTGTGGCAAGGGGGTAGCGTGAGCCATCCACGCCGATGTCAGCAATTTTGTCTAGGTCGAAGCCATTGAATAGCTCATCAGCCTCACCGAAGTCCATTCCATAAAAAGGCTCATTTATGCCTGTTTTCATTAGCTTTACACGACTTACGATGTCACCATTCCCCCTGGTTATACTGTCAAGATACATACCGTTGCGATTGATGTAGGCAAACATGGCAGGTCCGCCCGCCTTTGTTACTCGCAGACATTCAGCAACACATTTTTGTCTGTCGTCTGCATCCATTAAATGGTATAATGCACCAAAACATAAAACAGCATCAAAGCTATCGTCAGCAAAATCCCCCATGTCAAGGGCGTTGTTTATACGAATATCTGCAAGAATATGTGCCTTGGGGTTGGCTTTCATGGCTTCCACGTGCTTTGGGGTAAAATCCCCCGCTGTAACTTGATGCCCTTTTTCCGCTAAATAGAAGGCATACACTCCACCCCCAGCACAAGCATCCAAAACACGGCTGTTTGGCGGAATAAACTTGTCCAAAAAATGCACAGTGGTTAAATATTCCACCTTATTGGCATTGTCCCTAAAAAGCCGATTTTTTTCATCGTATTGATTTTCGTAATAGTCCCGCACGTCCATCAACTCACCTCTTCTCTTGTAATAACCTTCCAAAATTGTATGATGTAAAATGTGGCAAGTGCTAAGCCATACGCATAAACCGCAATTTCAAAAATTGCATTAAATGTAGACATGGCTTGCAAAGAGCCAGAGTAGAAACCAAACATAAAACCGTTCAGTGCGTGAAATATCAACCCGCCTGATTTTAATAGCCCTGAAAATACCGCCAATGTATCACGTTTTTTTAACAACGAATACACCAGAAGCCATGACAATAATGTAAAAGCAGTGTTGGGCAATGCAAACGACATAAACCACGGCACATATCCATAAACCACTTCTTCAGGTTCAAGTACCCCGAAAAATCTTACCAAGTACAATGTGTTCACCGTTGCATGGAAAATACTTAACACAATAAGTAATTTGCGATGCGGCATATAAACCTCCTATTTGCTTTTGTTACGAAGCCAACCAAATGCCAAAGCCACCAAACTTAAAACGGTGTAAATACTTGCAAGCAAAAC
>WQZZ01000126.1 GCA_009780485.1 Defluviitaleaceae bacterium
CTTAGAGCTTACAAATATTTTAGTCCACATAGAGAACAAAGAATACGCCAGTGCTATCCATACAGCCACAGTAGCCGCAGTCATGCTTGCTGGAAAAACTAATAATGCAATTCTATAAGAAGTCTCAACGACCATAGGCAGGACTATGTAAAACGCCAGCAACCCAATAGCCGAAAGAACCGAACCAATAAGCCATTTGATTTTTATTTTAGATTTCGTTTTCTCGCTGATATGTAATTGCTTTCTTAATTTCAAAACAAGCCTCACAAACAAACCGATGAAAAACACACCCATGGCAGTTAAGACAATAAACGCTATATCAATCATCGCAAAAGGGTCCATCCCTGCCCTGTTGAAATTACCGTCATATACGGCTTCTAATATAAGAGGTGACCATTGGGGTACGTTTAGATGTCTGAGGTTGGAAAGAACCACAACGGCAATATTACGTTCTGGAAGCATCATAACATCGGCAAAATATCCAAACACCGAACCGCCATGGGTTATTGTGCCATCTTCAAAAACTTGCCACCCTGCGGCATCGAAAAAGGCATCACCAAAAAATGTTGAATTAACAAAAGGATTTTCTGAAGTGTGATTATTCTCATGCGACCGTTGTGCAACCCTTGCAAACTGTTCGCTAACTTCGACCACGCCAAGATGTATTCCTGCCCAGCGTGCCATGTCGGATATACTTGAATACATACCTCCTGCTGGCATTGTAAGGGATGCCCAAGGCACATCATGAGGTCTTGCACGCAAAAATCCAAAGCGATGACCAGCAATTACTTGACCTGTGTCGTGTGCCAGTTGGGTGTTTGTAAATGTGTTGTAAAGCCCAAGTGGGTGCAACACATATTGCGTCATAAATTCGTCATAACTTTGCCCCGACACCGCTTCGATAATAAATCCTAATATGACATAGTTTAGATTGCCGTATTCATGCCCCATGGACGGGTAAAAAGCAAGCTCAATCCCCATAAGTTGCGTTATCATCTCGTCTTTTGTAATTTCATCAACCGTTGAGGGGAAACGGCGTTCGTCACTTGTAAATCCGCTTGTGTGTTGCAACAGATTGTAAATAGTTATATCTTCATGGGGTACTGGTAGGTTGTCGTAACGCACTTCAAACCATGGTAAATGCTGATTTACAGGGTCGTTGACAGAAAGTAGTCCCATGTCCTCGAGCAACAACACGCCAAAGCCCGTAAAAGATTTTGCAACAGAGCCTATTTGAAACAGTGTTTCATGCGTGCTGTCTTTGAGGATATACGAGGTTTCGCCACCTTGTATTACGGCAACTGCGGCATTAGGAATATTCGCACGCCTTAGCTCGTTTAAGATATGCTCCTCGGCTTCACTGCTTATTATTGGGTTTGCAGATACAACAAGCGGAATTGCTGTAAACAGAAGGGTAAGTATCAATAAGACTGTTAGTGGTTTTCGCATATAATTCAACTCCTTATTTTTGGTTTAAGTTTAAGTATATATAATTTTACAGTGAATACAACAAATGATAGGGGCGAGCAATACTCGCCCCTATCATTTTGCTAAAAATCACTGTCAATTAGGTCAAGAAGGTGTTCGGTGTCCATTTTTTTGCAAGTTGTCAAAAAGCTATCAAAGCTTATGTTGTTTACTTGCGTACCGTTGCGTACACGGATGGAAATGTTGCCTTGCTCCATCTCGGAATCTCCAATGATGATGATATAAGGGGTTAGCTCATTACGATAGGTTTTTATTTTGTTGCCCATTGTGCCTTCGCTTAGGTCAATTGTAGCTCGCAACCCAGCTTCTGTCAGCTTTTGGTAGATTTCTTGGCAGTATTCCACATGGGCATCATGGACAGGCACAATGCCAATTTGCACAGGGGACAACCAGAAAGGGAAGCGGGCAGCAAAATGTTCGGTGATAACCCCGATAAAACGCTCAATTGAACCAAACAAAGCACGATGAATTACCACAGGGGTTTTACGCTTGCCGTCGCTGTCTGTGTATTCTAAACCAAATTTACCCGCCAATTGAAAGTCCAATTGTATGGTGCAAAGTTGCCATTCACGCCCCAACACATCTTTCACCAACACGTCAATTTTTGGACCATAAAATGCCCCGTCACCTTCGTTAATTTCAAAATCACCTTCATAACGGTCATTAAGAACGGTTTTTAGCTGTTCTTCCGCCGCATCCCATTCAGAAATCTCCCCTAAATAACCTTCCAGCGGACGTGTGGAAAGCACGGCACGGGCAGTAAGCCCAAACACCGAATAAAGATAGTCGGTAATATCTAAAATTTCGTTTATCTCACCAGAAATTTGTTGGTGGGTTATGAAATTATGAGAGTCGTCCTGCCTAAAGGTTTGCACACGCATAAGACCGTGCATTGCCCCGCTGGCTTCCTTGCGGTGCAAATAACTGGTTTCGTAAAAACGCAAGGGCAAATCCCTGTAACTGCGGTTTTTACGCCCAAAGGCTATCATTGCATTGGGGCAGTTCATAGGTTTTAGTGCATAGGATTGGTTATTTTCCAAATCCACGGTAAACATATTTTCGTGGTAATGCTCCCAATGCCCGCTGGTTTCCCACAAGCCACGGTGGTTAAGCTGTGGGCCTACAATTTCTTGATAACCACGCTCTTCATGTGCCTTGCGAGAGAAGTTTAGCAGGGTGTTATAAAGTTTTGCACCTTTGGGCAACCAGTAAGGCATACCAGGGGCGGTTTCGTCAAAGAAAAATAAATCCAGTTGGTTGCCTAGCAAGCGGTGGTCACGCTTCTTGGCTTCTTCCAAAAATTGATGATATTTTTTAAGCTCTTTACGGTCAGGGAAGGCGTGGACATATATGCGTTGCAACATGGGATTGTCCGAATTACCACGCCAGTATGCCCCTGCAATGTTTGCCACGGAAAAACCCCAGTTACGAAGCTCTTTAGTGCTTTCTATATGGGGACCCGCACACAAATCCACAAAACCATTGTTTTCATAGGCAGAGATTTCCTCGCCAGCAGCACGAAACTCCGAAATAAGCTCCAATTTATAGGGTTCGCCAGCAAAAAAAGCTTCGGGGTCATCAATTTGCTTTTGCACAAATTCTTCGTCATTTTTAATGATTTCTGACATCTTTGCCTCAATGGCAGGGAAATCTTCTTCACGCAAGGTATGTGCCATGTCAAAGTCATAATAAAACCCATTGTCAATGGGAGGTCCAAAACCTAATTTAACATCATCAAAAAGCTCACAAACCGCCTTGGCAAGCACATGAGCCATAGAATGTCTTGCCTTTTGGATATAATCAAAATCCATATTTTTCGCCATAAAAGCACCTCGTATCTTTTTCTTATGATTGACTATCTTACCACAAAAATCAAGGCTTGACAAGCCTATATTACATTTTCTGTAATGACAATTAAAAAAATAATTGATATATCAAATATTTTTCTTGACAAGAAAATACAATCATGTTATAGTTGATACATCAACTAATTTTAGGAGGGGTAATTTTGAAAACTATAGTTATAAATGCCAGTCACAGAAAAGATGGGGCGACAGCAAAGGTACTAAATGAATTTGTAAGCCACTTAAAGGATGGAAATGCAGAAATATCCATGTTCCACTTATCAGATTTGGATATAAATTTCTGCACAGGATGCTGTGGATGCTACAAAACAGGTCATTGCTTTTTGGATGACGATACAGAAAAGTTGTCGCAGGAGATTGCAAAAGCTGATAGCATTATTATTGGAACGCCTTGTTATGCAAGCGGAATGTCGGGTCAACTTAAAACGGTTATTGACAGAGGTCATTTTGTAATCGAACAATTATTGAAGGGAAAACACGCTATTGGTGTCGTAACATTTGAAAATGCTGGTGGGGCTTCTGTTTGGAAAAGCTTAAAAAACCTGTTCGTCTTTTCTGGTGCTTCTACGGTGGACAAACTGGTTGTTAAAACCCCTTTCAATTCCGACCCACTAGGAAACCCCAATATCAAAAACAAAATCAAAAAGAAATCCATCAAACTGCTAAAGGCTGTAAGAAATAACAAGACTTCATTTATGTGTAGACTGACCAACCTTTTTGTGCTAAACTTTGGTATAAAGCCTTTTGTGTCAAAAAAGGGCGAAGCATACCAAGGTGTTTTGAAGCACTGGAAAGAAAGGGGCATTTCACATAAAACCACTTGACCTACATTCGACAATAGGTTTTTTGTTTGTAAACACTGCCTTTAAGGCAAAACAAAATTTGACAACACTTTTCCAAAAAGAGGGTTTTGACACCACAACAGAACAGTTTGCTGTTATGGGTGCTTTAATCGGCAAAGACGGGATAACCCAAAAGGAGCTTTGCCAAATTTCCCATAAAAACGAATCAAACCTAACCCGCATACTAAAAGGCATGGAAGGTAAAGGCTTGATTTACCGCCAAACAGGCAAGGATGCCCGAAGCCGTAATGTATATTTAAGTGACAAGGGGCAGACGCTTTTTATTTCCCTAGCACCTATAGCTGAAAGTTATATGTCGGAAGTTTTAGGTGGACTGTCAGAACAGGAAAAGGCAACGCTTGCAAAATTGGTGCTTCATATTCGTAATAATTTATAGAGTTTTTGAAAACTTGAGAAATTCTTGAGATTTACCCTTTATAATTTGTTACATTAAAATATTGGAGGTAAATTTACTATGAAAAAAGTAGTTAAAAGAATTGGTATCGGTATTGGGGTGGCAGTTGCTTCGGTTGCGGTTATCCTACTTGGTTTCGCCGCTTTCCACCGCATAGCCCTTGCGGTGGAGCGTGGCAGAATAGAACCAATAGGTCATATGGTAGAGGTAAACGGCGAGATGATGCACGTTTACATTACAGGCGAAAATGATGAAGCACCCCTTCTTGTTTTCCTTCCTGGCGGAACTATATTTGCA
>WQZZ01000127.1 GCA_009780485.1 Defluviitaleaceae bacterium
CATTGTGGTCTGTATATCCTTATGACGTAGCCAAGTCTGAATATCTTTAAGGTCGAAGCCCAGAGCCTTTAGATATGACGCTGATGAATGTCGAAGGTCATGAAATCTGATGTGGGGCATATTGCTGTTCTTCAACAGTAATGCAAAATGCTGACTGACATAGTTAGGGCTTATCAGCTTACCATCTGGTTTGGTGCAGATATAGCCTTCATCATGATAGTCATTAGGCTGTAGCTTCTTGAACTCCTGTTGACGCTCTTTCCAACTCTTTAGCTCTAGCACAAGTGATTCTGGAATAGGAAATGTTGCATAGCTACTATCATTTTTAGTTCGGTCTTGCCTATGAGTTACCGTTCCGATAGTCACCACGGTATGCTTGATGGCAATAGTCCTGTTTTCTAGGTCCACCGCATCCCAGCGCAATCCCAGGACTTCCGACCTTCTTAACCCATAGAACAATGTCAATCTTATAGGGATAGCCAAGGGGTCATTTTTGGAACAATCCAGCAACTGTTCTATCTGTTTCTCATTATAATGCCTAGCCCCTGTATATGTAATCTTCTTCGGCATTTCAATTCTCTTTACAGGGTTATGAGCTATGATGTTCTGCTTTACAGCAGTATCAAGACATTTAGAGATATTAGCTAGGTGCTTCCTAACCGTATTGGCTGAAAGTCCACCCTTTAGCTTATCATTCACATATTTTTGAATGACTGCCGGAGTTACGTTAGCTACTTTCAATTTCTTCTTTTCAAAGTACGGTTTGATGTGGGCGTTCATGGTCATTCTATAGGTGTCGTAGGTTGTAGGAGAGATTGATAACCTCCATGTTTCCAACCAGTTTTCTAAGAAGCTAACAAAGTCAGTATCCTTGGTAACGTCAATACCATCTTTATCATACTCTGCCAGTATCTCAACAAGTTTTTTCTTGGCTAACCTCTTGTTATTACCAGCTATCGGCACACCTGTATCTACCCACTTAGGCTTTCTTTTGCCGCTCTCATCATAGATGTTGAGGACTGCATAATAGTTCTTTCTGTTATCTTTTGATTGTATACTACCAGTCATAGATAAACTCTCCTTTCAATAAAGACAGGATGGGTTTATCCATGCAATACTTGACTGTTTAATTATATCACATGGATATGACCCTGTACATCAAATTCTAAAAAGCTCACACCTCATCATCTACATACCCAACCAAATACCTCTGCTGGATATAAACCTTTGGAATCCTATATGACCTCCCGAATTTGATAGGTGCACCAAACTTACCATCCTTAATTTCTTTGTAAACTGTCTGCTTCGACACCCCAAGGAAGACAGATAAATCATGTGGAGATAATAAATCCCCAAAGCCATCAAGGGTTATAGTTTTTGAATTGTTGCTTTGATTTTCACTCATTTATGTATCACCCCACATATCTAATTTCAAAAACTCAGTGACATGGCAGGGTTGGCCTGCCACATTCTCAATCTTTGATGTCATGTAGCTGCTGAATCGCTCATAATTATGTGATGCTTTGCGACGCTCTAAAATTACAAAGAACTAGACTGATGGACGAAATCGAGGTGCCTTGCAACCATATACTGACAATGTGATAGCCATTACCCTCCTCTGTCAGATAGACTCTTGTTTTGTTCTCGCACATATCAAATCTACAGTAAGCACCTGTTTCGCGAGAATCACCAAAGAAAATACACCATCTATCACGGTCACTACGTTCATCTTCTCTGTCAATGACTTCAATCACATCATAGATATAGCGGGCTTCAAACGCAGCCCTAGAGTGATGCACGTGGACATATTCACACTTTTCCAGCATCTTGAGAAACTGATGAATCTTGATTATATTGTGTTCTTTACCAACTCTTGGTAGCAATACATGCTTGCCGTGAAAATTAACAGACCAAATCTCTCCGTTTTTTGTTGTGAACTCTATAGAGTCATCTTGGTTTTCAAATCCAGTTTTAAGAAAGATTTTCTCAGTGAAGTCCTCCAATAAAAATACAACTTCATCATCGGTGTTCTCTCCACCGAAAACCAGACGCTCCCCATCATTTTTGATGCTGTTAAAAATAATGTAGACCCCCTTGTCAGCTGCCTTGTTGTAAAAAGTTACCAGACTCCCATACGGCTGCTTGTCAACGATGCTCACAGTCTCGTCTAAGGTCAAGCGTTTAAAGGTTCCGTTAGTGTCAGTTGTTTTCATGATAATACCTCCCAGTATAGTAATAAGACACGTATGCCTGATTTTCAAAAACTCAGCGGTGTAGCAGGTAGCGACCCTGCCACACGATGAATCCTTGAAGAAATCATATTTTTGATACCCATTTTATCTCGTAAGCCCATAATCTCGCTCACGCTTCATTTTCTGTTTCTTTTCAATGATTTTTTTATTTTGTGCCAATATCTTGCGGTGGATATCTCCCCGCTCGGTTTTGACACCTTTATTTTCCATTGCCATTGCCGCAAGGCCAATATGCTTTGTCGGCAATCTTTTAATTCCTCTGGCAGCATAGCTTTCGTGCGAGACTTGGACATCAAGCCCTTTTCTCTCAAACTCACGATTTTGAGCATCTGCCCATTGTTTACGCCACATAATGAGATACTCTTTTTTGTCCCATTCGCGGCTTTTGAGCTTGTTAAAACCATTTTCATCAACCTTGCGTGTTGTTAGGATAACATGCGCATGTGGGTTGTCTTTTCTTTCATTTACTGGGTCGATATCTTTAGACTTGCTATTTTTGCTCAATGAGCCTTGGTGTATGGCTACAACGGCAACCATGCCAAGTTTAACGAAATTGTCGTTGATGTAGCCCTTAATTAGTCCAATTTGTTCCTCTAAATTTAATTCAATGGGTAAAGCCATTTTAATTTGGCGAGCAGTACGTGCATCGCTCCGTATTTCTGATTCATTAATTTTATCTACCAAGGTCTGCCTATCCCCAAAAGCAAGGGGAGCATTTAGTGGTAACAAGATTTCTGAATACATAACATCATCTCTGTTATTATGATAATAAGTTTTTCCGTAATAGGAATCCCTCAACCTTGACCCACTGATGTAAGCAGTAGCAGATGCAATAGGCCGACCCTGTTTTCGACTTATGTAGCCCATGTTGTAACTAAATAATGCCAATAAGCACCCCTCCAAATCTTCATTTGTTATAATTCTCAACGGGCTCTACGTGTAAGTGCGCCATAGAGAATTTTTAGCATTATAGGTTTAGTCGATTTGGTTAGTGTTGTCGGTGTCCACCGGCGCACTAGCTGATTTCTCCAATTTGGCAACCGCTTCATTAACAGAAAAGAGCTGTTGGAAAAACCTATCAAGCTGTGCAAATTCGGCATCATTATCGGCCTTAGATTTTTTAGGCACCAACTGTTCTGCATAAGGATAATATTTGCAAACGATTTCGCCAATAATAAGATTTCTGCGAGTGTCTCGCTTGCGTTTTGCTTCAAGTTCTCTAGCTTCGATTAGCTGTTCTTGCCGCAGCAGAGTTACCAGCTTCCCCTTTTCTCGTTCAATTCTTTCTGAAATTGTTTTTTTCGGCATAATTTAGCCCTCCTTATTTTAATTAATAACAATTCTTTTTCCAAAAAATGATTTCACCTTACCAAAAACTGAATCAAAAACTGACTTTACAGCACTAACTACTTTTTCGGCCACCTTTTTGACTGTTGACAGCAAATCATCTTTAGGTTTTTGGTGATGGGGTGTTTTATGTAGATTGCAGTACACACCATTTGATATTAGCCTAACTTTATCTGGAGTTGCTAAGTCGGCAGGCCGGACATATGGCTCGTACTCATAATGATAACTATAGCTAGAGCCAGCTAGTTTACCTTTGGTGTCATAGTTTTGTGTACGTGATGTTTTCTTAACCATCCTGCCGCCAATCCTGTCGCTGAGATATTTCTGTGTTTCCACGTCATTCACCGACAATACAGCAAGATACTCACAGTTATCCATAATTACTCGCCTTTCGTCACGACCATAGTGAAGGTCAAGCTGGCTTAAACTCTGCAAAACTAGAGCAATAGTTACATTTTTGATGCGTAGGGTCGATAGCGCATTGGCTATAACACTAACTCTTCCTAACCGTGGAAATTCATCAAGTAACAGCAAAATGGGGATTGTATCTTTGCCAGCATCATCATGTTTGTTAGGTCGCTGCTCCAAGTGTCTGACAAGCTGGGTTAGCATCATATTGATAACCACACCCCACTGGTCGATTTTGGATTGGTCAATCCGAACAAAAATGTCATGTGTGTCCAAATCGCTCCACCGGATTGTATTTTCGTTTGGCGTAAGTGCCGCACGTATCACAGGGTCTACAACGAAGGAAAATAGCCGGGTTGTTATTGTGGATGCAATAGAGAACAGCATCTTGCCGTTTTTATAATCCTCATCCTCATCATCAGAACCAGAAGTATCAAACTGTCCAAGAAGCAGTTTGGCATACTCGCTCTTGCCCTTCAATGCTGACTGGATAGCCATAGGTAATGGCAAGCCCTGGATAAGCTCAATAGCTTCAAGAAAGCCCATACTCTCTGAAACATAGTGCAAAATCAGTCCTGTCAATATATCCTGTCCAGCTACTGTCCAAAATGGGTCACGCTCATTTGGAGATAGTGGGAGTATACATTGCACCAGCTCACGACACATCTGTGCCATGAAACCATCATCTGCCTGCAACACATCTACAAGTGGGTTATAACTAACATGTCCAGTTGCAGAACCCATGCTGGCAGTTAAGTCCAGCATCTTTGCAGGTCGCTTGTTTGGGTCTTTGTTTTTTAACCACTCCTCATACAGCTCTCCGTTAATGTCAACTGCAATGAACGCCTTGCCCCATTTGGCAATGGTC
>WQZZ01000128.1 GCA_009780485.1 Defluviitaleaceae bacterium
AAACAACTATCCTTTCCATACGGCATCCCCCAATTCAGAAATTGCCTCGTCTAGGATTTTGTTTCTATCAGTTTCATCCATGCCTTTGCCCATCAACTGCTCCGCCATAAGGGCAGAAACTTGGATAATTTGGGTACGCATTTCGTCTTTTGCCTTTTCACGTTCCCGCTCAATTTCAACTCTGGCACGTTCAAGGATAGATGCAGCTTCGCCATTGGCATTTTGGATAATTTCAGCTTCTTTTTGGCTTGCCAGTTTTCTGGCAGAAGAAAGAATTTCCTCTTTTTCCACAACAATGGCTTCCAGTTTGCCTTGGTAATGTTTACGCTTATCCTCGGCATCCTGCATATCAGCCGCAGCTTTGGCAATTTCGCCTTGGATACGCTCTCTACGTTCTGTTAAAAACTTTAACGCAGGTTTGTATAAGAGCCAAGACAGCAAAACCACAATAAAAATCACGTTTACCCATTGCAAAGCCATTTCAATCAACACATTAGCGTCCAAGCGGAAAAAGTGACCGCCATTGTCGCTGGAAAGCACTGCAAAGTTCAGTTTGTTAAGCAATTTACCTCCTCCTCCCTAAGATTTGATTTAGTATTCTTAGAGTGCAGGTAGATTGTCAACAAACATAGATACAAATGGGTTTGCAAAAATCAAAATCATAGATACAGCAAGACCGTATACACCACCAGTTTCTGCTACTACGCAACCAATAAGCATGGTTGAACGGATTTGACCAGCAGCTTCTGGCTGACGGCCAACGGCTTCAACAGCACGACCAACGGCAAGACCTTGGGCGAAAGATGGGGACATACCAGCCAAAACGGCAATTGTAGCACCGATGATGGAAAGTCCGATAATGTGGGATAGACCAGCCATATAAGCTGTTGCAAAATAATCTGAAGCAAGTGTTATCATTTTTGTTTCCTCCTAAAATGTTTTAATATGTTAAATTTTTGTAGCTGCATAAAATGCGGGACTATTAGTCCTCCTGTGGTACTTTCATCATTATAAAGTACATGGACAATACCACAAACATAAATGCGTGTAAAGCACCTACGATAATGTCGAAGTATATGGACAATCCCCCAGGGATTCCGATGGATAAAAACCACGGGAAAAGCCCATAAATCAACCCCATAACGATAAGACCGCCAGCCATGTTACCAAACAAACGCAAACTTAATGATATAGAGCGAGAGAATTCGCTGATAACATTAAGGGGTGCAAACAAGAAAACTGGGCGGAAAAACTCTCTAACATATTCGCCTTTTTTCATGTTGTAGCGTATACCCATGTACTGCATAAGGATAACAGTGGTTAAAGCAATTGGATATGTGGTGGCGAAGTCCGCTGTTGGCGGACGTAAGCCAAAGATACCGCTTATGTTGGCAAAAACTAGGAACATAAATACACCAAAGAACCAATTTCCTAAAAAGGCGTATTTTCTGGTCATTACACCTGCCACAAAGTTATCAAAACCTTCTACCATGGCTTCTATGATGTTCTGAAAGCGGGTTTCGGGTACAGGCTTAAAATTTTTAATTTTAATTCTTGCAATAATTGCAAAAATTATCAAAATTCCGCCGATAATCCATGTGGATATAAGTGTGTCGTTAATGCTTATCCAAAGCTCATCGGTAAGGTAAATCCGATGATAGGTTTGAATGTTAAAGTCTAGATTATTGTCCATTTATTCACTCCTTTCCTTTGGACTTTTGTTGCTTTTGTTACGCCTTTCAAAAAACTTTATCATATAAGCGGAGACGGAAAGCGAAATTGTGCCAACCAATGCCCCGAAAATACCAAAAAGACCAAGAAAAATCACGGATGCTGCAAGAACAACCACCGTGAGCAACATTCGGGGCAAGTAACCCGCCCCCATATAAAGAGATGCCTTTGTGGCATCATCCATTTTCATTGCTTTGTTTACGCTTTTTTCCAATAAAATAACCTTAACGGCAGACATTAAAGCCGCCAAAACCACACCAAGCACAAAGCCCAGTCGGTTAGACATAAAAAGTTCAAAAGGAAGGTCAATAACACTGGTTGTTACCATAGCGGTGGAGGACGGCACTAAGAAAAAGCCGACAATTATGCCCACCACTGAAAATATTAAAATACCCTTCAAAAGACTTTTTCCCTCAGTTGACAGGTTCACTATCAAAACCTACTTTCTGAAATACTCTAAAATCGCCTTCAAAATTCTTCCGCTGGCTTGTCCGTCCCCAAAGGGATTTTTAGCCAAGCTCATCTGTTTGTGTAAATTATTGTCTGTTAGCAGTTTGGACACTGCGTCATACACGGATTTTTCTGTGTTACCAGCAAGCATCAGGCATCCAGCGTCCACGCCCTCGGGTCGTTCTGTTACATTTCGCAACACAACCACAGGTACGTTAAGATGCGGGGTTTCCTCTTGCAAGCCACCACTGTCTGTCATCACCAAATGGCTTTCGGACAGCAAATTGTACATATCATCCACATCCACAGGGTCAATTAAGTGGATACCTTGGGTATTACCTAAAATTTTGTAAGCATTTTCACGAACCGCAGGGGACGGATGGACTGGATAAACAATCTCCACATCGGCAAAATCACGTTTTATGGCAAGTACCGCTTTGCAAATGTCTTCCAGTGGTTTGCCGTGGTTTTCCCGCCTGTGTGCCGTCATTGTAATGACACGCTTGCCCTCGAAATCCATTTGGTTAAGTAAATCAACCTTAAAAGTATGGTTTCGTGCAAGCATACCGTCAATTGCGTCAATTGCCGTGTTACCTGTAACAAAGATGCGGTCGGCAGGCACATTTTCCTTTAGAAGATTATCCTTTGCGTCATTGGTTGGGGCAAAATGTAGGTCTGCCACAACCCCCGCAATTCTACGGTTTATCTCCTCTGGAAAAGGTTCGTATTTGTTGCGTGTACGAAGCCCCGCCTCCACATGACCCACAGGTATTTGCGAATAAAAAGCCGCAAGGCTCGCCGCCATGGTCGTTGTGGTGTCGCCGTGTACCAATACTAGGTCTGGCTCACAGCGACTTATCACACCCATCAAGCCATTTAACGCCTTGGTAGTGATTTCTGCCAAACCCTGCCCCGCCGTCATAATATCAAGGTCAAAATCAGGGTTAATGCCAAAAATATCAAGCACACTATCAAGCATATCACGATGTTGTGCCGTAACACACACAAAGGACTGCACCAAAGGCGAACCTTCCAAAACCCGCACCACAGGAGCCATCTTAATAGCCTCTGGGCGTGTTCCAAAAATACTTAAAACTTTAATTTTATCCAAAACTAAATCACCCTAGTGTATTGCTTGGATTTCTTCAAGCTACGCAACTCTTTAACACAGATTTTCATTGTAGAAACAGAGCCATTAGCATCCATTATCCTCACCTTTTTCAAGTTGGGCTTAAACGTACGCTTTGCACGACGGGAAACACGGCTTCTTGTCATGCTGATTTGATTACCAACCATAACACCTTTGCCAGAAATATCACATCTTTTAGCCATAATGCACCTCCTTAATGTTACTTGACGCTTACCATCTAAAATAAGCCTGTCAAACAGTATACCAGAAACCGCCAAAGATTGCAAGATAAATTTAATTTATTTTTTTATGGTTTATTTTGGGTTTACCCAAAGTTTCTCTTTATTCGGCAAATCAAAAACAGGAAGAATGAGTAAAACGGGACAAGGACGGGCAATGCCCGCCCCTACCAATGTAACATCAAAAATGTTTTATCCAGTATCCAGGGCTGCCTTGCACAGGATTATCGGGCTGGCATAATTTGAAGCCGTCAAAACCCTCTTGATGGGTGTGACAACTTAATACATCAGGCACTCCTAGGGCATAGCCTTCCTTGCTCTGCCCAATCAGTACATGGCGATATTTTCCTACATTGCCCACCACGAATGGGTCACGGTGAAGGTTGTCGTCACCCAACCCTAAGGTTTGCAAGTCGAAAAGACCCGCCGCCACCCAGTTGAAATGAGGTTTGTGATTATCAAAGATATTAACTGGTTTGTTGCTTGCAAAAAAGTTTTCTAGTTGTGGGTTTGATTGTGGTTTTTTTGGTTCTGGCGGGACGGGGTGCTGTGTATGGGCATGAATATGCTCGAAATTAGTTATATTTTCACTATAAACCGACCGTGGCACTTCTTCCACAACTACACATTTGGGTGTTGGTTCGGGTGTTGGTTCATGCACGGGTTCGGTTAATGGTTCTGGTATAGGCTCAAGAATTGGTTCTGGGGCTGGTATATGTTCTTGGATTGGTTCTGGCTCTTGATGAGCAATCTCCTCTACTTCCGCCCCAGACACAAATTGCGGAAAACGTAAATTTACACGCCAAGAATAAGGTGTATCACGAAAACCAGACAATGCCACAGAAAAGTCCGCCTGTTGGCTAAGGTCACTAGATTGGACAATAGCAACCCCCGCAACATCATCCACAGCAAACCCCGACCCCGCAACATCGCTTCTAGTAAAATCAAATTTACCCTCAAAGCGACCTCTATCTTCAATCACCACTGCCCCAGCATCGGCAGCGAAGCTCTCCCTTTCGTCTTTGGAAAATAACACCAACCTATACACGCCCGCAGGTGCATCTTGTAAATAAACCGTTGCACGCCCTCCGTTGTCCCTGCCTTCCAAAACCACACGTCCAGTAGCACTGCGTCCATGACCGCTTGGTCTGTCTGCATTAAGTATTATAAACTGCCTAAAGTAATTTCGCATAAAAACTCCCCCAAGGGTTGAAACAAATTATTGAAAGTATATGACAAACCATGGGCGTTATACCAAATTTATGGTATAACGCCCATGGTTAACT
>WQZZ01000129.1 GCA_009780485.1 Defluviitaleaceae bacterium
AAATCGACGTTTAGGCTGAAATATGTTGTGACAAGTTTGCCTTTGTCTAGCCAGCAGTTGGAATGTCCCCATAAATCGTCTTGCAAGAAAAATTTCATGGTGAAGTCCGTTTCAAATTCGGCATCGCCCGCAAAGGCTATTCGCCATAGGTTTAGTGCTTCGGTTGCGTATGTTTTGTTTAGTTGTTGTTTATTCATAATAATCCTCCTAAAATTAACACAAATCAAGCCCTTGTTTTGTGGGCTTTGGGCGTTTTGCAGTTATTAAGTCGGATTAATTAACCAACGGTTTCACCTCTTTGTGTGTCCATGCCAAAAAATGCTTGACGAAATATAATTTTTGTTGTACAATATTGTCACGACCATAGGTGGCGTATAATCTTTCACTGGGTAAATTTGAAAACACGCAATGGCGGGGTGTAGAAATAAGCCACTTCTCCCCACCATTGCGTGCCTACCCAGTCTCAATACAAAGACCTAGAGATGATTATACATCATTATAGGTCTGGTTTGCAAGTGCTTTTTCAAATTTAATATTGAGACATATAAATAGGGTGGGGGATAATCCCCACCCATTTTAATGTAGATAAAGCACCTTTTGCCCGTCATTGCGATGAGCAAAGCGACGAAGCAATCTCTTTATACAGGCGGGAGATTGCTTCGCTTCGCTCGCAATGACGGGCATTTTAGTATACCATTAAATCCCAGTGAATACCGAATTTGTCTACTAGTGTTGCCACGTAAGGGCTGTAGGTTTTGGAGGTTGGCTGGGTTATTATTGTGGCATCTTTTGATAGAATGTCGAAGGCGGTTTTGGCTTCTTCCGTGGTTTTGAAGCAGACGACGGGGTATACAGAATGTCCACGGGGCAGGTCGTTAAAAAGGTTGTCGCATAACATGATACGTTTATCGCCAATAATTAACTGGGCGTGGTAGACCCAGTTCTTTTGGTTTTCTTCGATGGTTGGATAATCCCCTGGGTTTGCGTCGGAATATCGCATAAAGACTGGCATTTTTGCACCAAAGGCTTTTTTGTAGGCTTCCAAGGCTTCTTCACAGTTGCCCTCGAATTGTAGCATGGGTTCTATGTCTGGTGGTGTCGTTAGGGTTGTGAGAGTGCCTTCTGCAAAGGAGTTGTCGTCTGCAAAGTAGATATTGTAACGGTGGGTTTTGAAAAGTAATGTGCAGTAGTTTGGGTTGTCAATGTCGCCGTGGTTTTTGGTGAAATTGTCTTGCCAGTGGTCTTTTTTGGTGTCGGGGTCGGTGATGATTTCGATTGTGCCTGTTAAGGAGATGTTGTATTCTGGGGTGGCGAAGGTTAGACCTGCTTTGTTGTTTTTGGTGATACGGCGGACTTTGTTGCTGTCCACTGCTGCTAGCATACTTATCCATTCTATGCCATTTGATTTTGAGGTGGTTATGGCAGAACCGCTGGGACAGCCGTTTTCGTCAATTAGGTTAAGGACTACGAAGCCATCCATGCCGTTACCGATGTAGTTTGTTTTTGAGGCGATGGTTTCGCCTGCTCTTTTTATGGTTTTTTCGCTCATTTTTTCCTCCTATAAAATTCCGTTATCTTCTAAATAATCGCCATCCATGAAGCAGATGTTGAAAGTTTCTGTTTTGAACCTAAAGGCACAGAAGTCTGGGTGGTCGGAGTTTGTCCAGTATTGGCTCCAAGCGTCTAGCCAGTTTTCTGCTTTTATTTTTGGGTCGGTGATTACTTCTACAGTGCCGACAAGGGTTATGTTGTAGTCGGCAGAGCTTATGCAGATGCTGGCACGGTTGTTGGCGGTTGCCCGCCTTGCTTTGTTTTGGTTGATGTCGCCTGCGAAGTATAGGGCTTTTATGCCGTCTGCATTTGTTATGGTGATGGTGGATGCGGTTGGGTAGCCGTTTTCTAGCATTAATGCTATGGTGGCGTAGTTGCCTTTGTGTTTGTTTGCTACATCGTTCGCTCTTGCGATTACTTTTTCTCTGTTGTTCATAAATCAATTCTCCTCTATTGGTTTGCCTATGTTCATGTCTTTACGCCACTGGGGTGGTTCGCCTAGGTCGCTGTAATATTCGTCTAGGCGGATAATTTTGCCGTTTTCTAGTTTGGCGAAGGCTGATACGAAATGGGTTGATGTTTCTGACCAGATTTTTGTTACGATGAATACACCGTCGCTTGTTTTTTCTGTGCGTAGTACTTTGCCTTGCCAGTCGCCTGGGTATTCGCAGTTTGCACGTATGTATTCTGGGACGGTTAGTTGCTCGTTGCTGTCGTGCCAGCAGATTACTGCGTCTTTTGCAAAGTGGGTTGGTAGGGCATTTGCGTTTTGCGTCACCACGTCATGTATTAGTTTTTCGGGGTCGAAGCTGTTTTCTAATCCTGCCCATAGGCAACATTGGGCGAGGCGTTTGCCGTTGTCGCCTTCTTCTTCGGCGTAGGACATGGAGGTTGCCAGTTTGCAGGGGAAGTCTTCGCATTGACCGCAGTGTTCGTGTCGCCGTCCCTCACAGCAGGATTTTACGGGGCAGAAGTCGCCCCAGAAAGGTTTTTGGATGTTGACGCAACCTGCACAGTTTACTTTTTCACGCCAATCACACTCGCTGCATAATATTCCGCATCTGGATTCTATCATTTGGTTTCGTTCCTTTCTGTAAGTTCTCTTTCGACCATTTCTAGTAGGAATGGCGTGTTTTCGGTGGTGACATCGAATTGAAAGCAACCAAAGCGACATTTTTGGTAGTGGGTGTCGCCTATGTGGAAGTCGTAACCCGAGCATTTTTCCATGCACTTGCCAGGGTCTTTAAGGTTTAGGCAGTCACTTGACTTGTCTAGTTGACTAACCATGTCTTCTGGCAGTTTGCCCAGCACATCTGGGTATTTACCACAGTTTTTGGCGGATACCATCATCTTAAAGCTCTTTTTGCGTAAGTAGAAGTTTACGATGCCAAGCCTTGTTTTTGGCTGGGCATATGACACCTTAAAGGGATTTGTTTTGGTTGAGGTTACTTTTATGATGGTGTAGTTTTCTTTTGTTACAATGTCGTTGATTTCGTTTACAAAGCCCTTGTGTTCGTCGTTTACAGCGACGAAAAATTCTTCAAAGCCGAGTTCTGCCATAATTACCACTCTCCATTCAAATATTTTTCTATGTCTGCAACTGGTACACCGTACTGTTTTTCAATTTCCTCTACCGACATTCCGTCAGCTATAAGACGTTGTAAGACGTGTAAATACTTTTCGCCAACTTCGATAATATGTCCGTCTAAGTCATAAATATGGACGACCTTTTGACCCCAAGGTTGTACAAACACGTCCCTTACAAGCTCTACATTGGGGTAGCTTCTTAATTTAGTGATAAAACCATCAAAATCATCTGCTTCAAAAACCAACTCCATGTTGTTGGGGCGGCGGGTGATGTTTTCCTCTGGTATGCCAATAATTCTTTCAAAATATTGTTGTAATGCGAAATTTACGCCCTTAAAACCTACATTTTCTTCCCAGTCGTGTTCGATTTCAAGACCTAGTAAATCTTGGTAAAAGTTTTTTGATGCTTCAATGTCTTTTACAGACAGGCATACTCCGTCAAATCTCATTTGTTTTCTCCCTTTCTGTGGTTTCTTTTTGTATTATTTCTAGTAGATGTGATATGCTTTCATCGTCAATTGACAGTTGGAAGCAGGCGGTGATACATTTTTGGTAGGTATTTCCTCTTATAAGCAGGTCATATCCCCCGCATCCCTTCCAACATTTGTTTGGGTCTGCGAATTTTATGCAGTCTGGGGCTTGGTTTATTTGGTTTACCATACTTTCGGGCAGGGCGTTTAGTGTTTCGGGGTATGACTTGTAGTTTTTGGGGTAGATGCGTATTGTAAGGTTGCCGTTGTGAAACAGCAGGATTGATACGATGCCTGCGACGGTTTTGGTTTTGGGTTGGTGGTAGGCTATGCGTAAGCCGTCGGTTTTTGTTACTTGGATTTTGGGTTTGTAGCCCTTTTCCATTAGCGTTTCATGGACATTGTTTACAAACACTTTGTCTTTGTCGCTTGCCATGGCGAGAAAGTCCCCCAGTTGATATTTTGCCTGTGGCACTTCACCACCCCCTTAACCTAGAATGAACTTTTTGATTTTTTTATCGACAGCTTCTGGGTTTAGGTGTAGGATTTGTGAGGTGATTTTTTCGACAGCTATTTCCGAGGAAATATTTTCGGCTTCGACAAAAACATCGTTACCCCAGAAGTGTTCGGTGGTGCAGAACACGGTGGCGGACCAGTTGCCGTTGGTAGGGTTATGTTGTCTGCCGCACATTGTTAGGAACAGACCCATTTGAAGTTCTGTTAACGCCTTGTCAAAGGCGGATTTATCGTCTTTTCCAAAGCCTGCTATACGTTTGATGTCAGGGACGGATAGGGTTTCGGCGTTCTCTACCGCTTCGTATATGCGTTTTGCGACATGGCTCATTTTGCCGTCTTCGTAGGCATCGTAAAAGGATGCTCCGCCACGTCTTGCTGATAAAAAGTAGGGATACCATTCCTTGGTGATGTAGCCACTTTTTTTGAAAAATACTTTGGCGTAGGCAATGTCGTTTCGCTCGTCTAGAACCCGCATACGCCATTCCCATGGGTCGGTTTCGGGGTTTTCTGTGTGCCA
>WQZZ01000130.1 GCA_009780485.1 Defluviitaleaceae bacterium
CAATGCTTGAAGCTTTATCTACCCTACAAGTTTACCCACCAACCCCAATTTGGCTTCGTAATTTAGGAATTGCGGGCATTGTATTGGTGGTGGTAGGCTTAGCAGTGTTTTTGTTTGTTCGTCGGGAACGCAAAATAAAAGCGTGGATGAGGAGCGGCTAACATGGCAAGACCCGTGGTTTGGATTTTCATGTTTTTGGCAGGTGGCATCTTGTTTGGGCGTCACTTTGACGGTCTTGGTTTGTTGCCGTTTTTTGTTGCGTTTGCTTGCCTTGTGTCGGTGGGTATGTTTTGTATTTACCGCCGTAAAATAGCTTTTACCTTGCCAGCCTTTGCTGTGCTTGGCTTTATATTAATTGGCAATGCCCTTGCTCCTAACTGTGAGATTATGGAGCAGACTGCCCAGCGTGAGGGTTTTGTGCGTATCGAAGGCGTTGTTCAAGATGTATCAAACACCCGCTCGGGGCGTTATCGTGTGTCTGTGCAAACAAATTGGTTTTCTATTGCCCCTGCCCACAAGGTAAATCGTGCAACGGTGGGTATTCAAGCGGTTTTGCCTGATGGCATAGACGCAACCTTGGGTCAAAGGGTGGTGCTTACGGGTTATCTGTCCACATTAGACACAGCCCGCAACCCTGGTGGCTTTGATGAATTTCAATTCCTTCGCTCTCGTGGCATAGAATACCGCCTATTTGTCGAAGATGCCCGCACCTACGAAATTGCAATGACACCAATAATGCACATCCGCAATTTTGGCTTACGCCTGTCGAACGTGTTTAGCGAGGTTTTGCCAGAGGAGCAAGCAGGCATAATGTCAGCAATGGTAGTTGGTGACAGAAGCGGGCTGGATGGTGACGTCCGCAATCTTTACAGCTCTGTGGGTATGTTTCATATTTTGGTGGTGTCTGGGCTTCATGTAAACATTTTGTCGATAATATTCGGCAAGATGTTAGAAAAGTTAGGTGTTAAATCCCAGCGAAGCCGAGGGCTTGCAACCATTGGATTTATCATAGTTTTCGCCATACTGACAGGGGCGGGTGTAGCGACCTTACGTGCCTCAATCATGGGTATTATGCTAATCCTGACTAGCTTGGCAGGGTTTGAGAACGACACTCCGACCAGCCTATCAATAGCCGCCATTGCTTTGCTAATCCACCAGCCCTTATTTTTGTTCGACTTGGGTTTTATCTATAGTTTTACAATGGTGTTAGCCTTAGTAGTTCTTACACCACCTATCGAGAAATTGCTATATATCATCAAAAACAAAGCAATCCGAAGGTTTGTAGCTTTTAACATATCAGCTACCGCCGTTTACACTCTCATAAACACCCACTTTTTCTTTGAGTTTTCACCATACGCACTACTCGCAAACCTGCTAATCATGCCAACGGTAGCCATAACCCTTGGCTTTGGTATGCTAACCGCAATAACAGGACTTTTCAGCATATTTCTAGCCCAAATCTTCGCCTTTCCAATCTGGGTGTTGTTAAGCTTGTACCAATTCATAATGGAAGCCATTTTGCACTTTCCCTTTGCTGTGGTGCTAACGGGCAGACCTCACCCTATAACCTTAACAACCCTCACCGCTACCCTAATCGCTTTTATACTAATCGCCAACAAAGGCAAACAAATAACCAAACGCCTAACGATAGTGTCAGCAACAGCCCTAACTATAATTTTGGTTTTATCCATCGTGCAAGCGACCAGAAATCAGATAAATGTGACTTTTCTTGATGTTGGACAGGGCAAATCCTCTGTTATATCCCGCAATGGACAAGCTGTGGTAATTGACGGCGGGGGCGTTTTCGGCAGGGAAGCTGGCGAAAACACAGGCACATTCACCCTAACCCCATACCTAAACTTCCGTGGCATTTCCCAAACCACAGCCATAGTAACCCATAACCACAGAGACCATATCATGGGCATAATCGAAGCCACAGAAGCAGGGCGTGTCAGCCACATCATTATGGCATATGCCAACAGCGAACCCAACAACCCGCTGTACGCTCAACTTCTAGAAATAGCCACCCATACCAACACACGGGTAACATACGTTTCCGCTGGTGACATGATAGACTTCCACGGCATGCACTTATATATAATTTTCCCCAACGCCCAACAAACGTTTCTAAGCGAAAACAACTCATCAATTGTCATTAGGGCAGTATACGGCGACCATGCCATAATCCTGCCCGCCGACTTAGAGCATGAAGCAGAAACCTACCTAGCCACCAACCACAGCCAAAACCTACCCGCCCAAATCCTACAAATTGCCCACCACGGCAGTCGCACATCAACCACAGAAGAATTTTTACAAGCCGTAAACCCACAAGTAGCAATAATCTCCGCTGGACGCAACAATATGTTCGGGCATCCCCACCAAAGTGTAACCGACCGCCTAAACCACCACGGCGTGACACATTTTAACACCGCCACCCACGGGGCAATCTTAATCCGCACCAACGGCACAAGGATGACCGTCAACACAATGCTAACCCCGTAATTTTTAAGAAAGTCGTTTTTGATAATACGCCATCAAACAACTCTGCTATAATAAATTATCCGAAGGGGGTCGTTTAATGGACATAGGGCAAAGTATTCACAATTCTATCCAATACATCCACAGCAAGTATACCGAACCGATTACCGTCACAGACATAGCATCGGAAGTATACTTGTCACCGTCATATTTTTCCTTTGTATTTCGTGCTTTTACGGGATACACGGTAAAGAATTACCTAAACCGATACCGCCTACACCAATGTGCAATTGACTTAGTTGAAAGCAACAAGCAGTTGGTGGAAATTGCGTACACACATGGTTTTTCATCCCAACAATCGTTTACGAGAAGTTTCTCGCAATTGTATGGGGTAACACCTGCACAATTTCGATTACAACGCCCAACCATTGACCCATTCCCAGAGGAAAAATTATTGGAGAAGCGGAGGAATCCAAGCATGGAACTGAAACAAACTTTTGAAAATGTCAACTTCATACACAAGAAGTCGTTTTATGTAGTTGGTATGGAGGTTGACATTGATTACAATGATGACAACGGAACATCACCCATCAGTAATTTGTGGAGTATGTGGAATGACAAAGGGTTTGCAGAAATCATTCCAAACCAAGTGTCGAAGGGTATGGTCTACGGAATAACCCATAGCGAAACTGCCGATAGCAAGGCAAAATACTTTGTTGGAGTAGAGGTAAATAATCCCAGCAACCTACCCACCGAACTTGTGGGTCGTAAATTCGAAGCCAGCGAATTTGCTGTATTTGACACCACTTTAGAAGTCATTTGGACAGGAGGCTTCTGGCGTACCTTCTACTCACATTGGCTACAGGCATCGGGGTATGCACTGCACGATGAGCAATACCGCAACACATACGCCACATTCTGCAAATATCCCGCCATCGAAGTTTACAACAAAGACTTCAAAGACCAGTATTCAAAAATGCAGATTTACGCACCTGTGGTCAAAAAGCAAGCGTAACCAGTCAACCTTGACAAAATAAAATCACCATTGGACAGACGATGCCTGCCTAATGGTGATTTGTGTAAATCCATATATAGTTGCCGTTTACCTTTTAACACTTATTACTCCATTTTTAACAACCTCAGCAAATCCCACTCCCTCACCAAATGGACATTCTGTGGAAAAAATGGTACATTCTTCAAAACAAAACTTCTTACCGCCAGTTATCTTCAAAATTTCATTGTCAGACAAATCCCCTTCAACCAGCAAATTCGCTTTGAATTTTGCCATGCACATACCCTCTGGGTTTTTCTCAGCAAACTTGCGTGCGGTTTCCGTCATTAGGCTAACATTATTGTGGCGGTCGCCTGCAATGCCCTCACCTGCCACAAATTGGGCTTGGATTAGTCTTTCTCCCGCACTGCCTTTTTCTGGGTAAATTTTTATTTGAATTACTTTCATGGTCTGCCCCCCTAATCAATCATTTCAATATCACCTAGTCGGCTAGTGTCATATCCGCCAAGCTCCGCAAGTTTTGCACACAAATCTGGACTTTTAAGCGTTTCGATAAAGGTTTGCACGTGGTTAAGCTTCAAAAATTCTTGGGGAATGGCGAAGTCATATTCCTCTTTGTCAATAGGAATAAAGTCAAGACCCATAGCCACCGCCACAGCTTGAATACCAAGCCCACAGTCTGCACTGCCCCCAGCAATTGCCGCCGCCACAGCCATATGTGTCGCCGCTTCTCGGTCATATCCGTTTATGGTTTCTGGTTCAATACCTTCTTGGTTTAGCTTATAATCAAGCAAAATGCGAGTGCCTGCCCCACGTTGCCTGTTTATATAACGGCATTTAGCCAAATCCGCCAAACCCCGAATGTTCAGCGGGTTGCCAGTTTTAACTATAAGCCCTTGCACTCGCCCAACACCTTTAATTAACGCCATTTTCTGCCCAGCAAACAGCTTTTTGATGATGGGTATATTGTATCTTCCTGTAACCTCATCCAACTGGTGAATTGGGGCAATATGCGCTTCGCCGTTTTTTAACGCCATCAGCCCGCCCATACTACCTACATGACTGCTAGACAAATTCGCCCCAG
>WQZZ01000131.1 GCA_009780485.1 Defluviitaleaceae bacterium
GGCAAAGTATACTGATGCTTCATGGCGATTGATTAATGCTCCGATGAGTTTTGCCGCCAAAATAAGCCCTGTCAATGCCCCTACAAAGAACACAATCAGGATTAGGAATGCACCAGAACCAAGGGTGAAAGCTCCCTCCTGCCCCTGCACCAGCATTATAATAGAGCTTGCCAAATTGTCCACAGCACCATAAATAATTGCCGCCATGCCAATAAGTATAAGCACCATTGACCCACTTACACCAGGAACGGCAATTAAGAAACAGGAGATGAAGCCCGCCGCAAAAATGGTGAGAACCTGCCACGCACTGTAAATATAATAAGGTGCGTCGTCACCAATTTCCCCGCCCCCTGTGAAAAAGCTCATAATCACAATAATTGCAAGTCCCAGTGCCAGAAAGGCAAAGTTATGCTTTTTTGGAAGCCCAGGCTGCATTTTGCGAAATATCACAGGCACGCTACCAAGTACCAAGCCGATGAAAAAGGCATAACTGGGCAATGGAAAGTAATAAATCACATGAAGAAAAGGTCCAGCAGACACCAAAATACCGACTGCCACACCAATACCGATGGGTAATAAAAATTTCATACTTTTTTTAGTTTCTTTCCGCAATCCGTTTACCGAGGTGATAAGCTTGTCATACAAACCCATCACCACAGCAAAGGTACTGGCGGAAAGTCCGGGGATTATCAAGGCAATGCCTATGAAAATCCCCTTCAATCCGTTGAAAAGATGTGCCATAATTACTTTACCTCATTATCATAAAATGCTTTGAAAAGCTTTAGAGCATACTCGTTATCAATAACCGCACCCAGCTCACGGATGCTGTGCATACCCATTACGGCAAGTCCCATATCAACCACGGCACAGCCAAGTTTTGCCGACATCATGGCGCCAATTGTACCGCCACCTGTAATGTCCGAGCGGGTTATGTATGCTTGACAAGGCACACCAGCCCGCTCACACAAACCACGGAAAACCGCAGCCGTATAGCCATTTGTGGCATATTTCTGCATGGCAGAATATTTCAAAATAGGTCCTTCGCCCATGATTGACGGGCTTGTGGGGTCGTCCTTATCAGCATAATTGGGATTTTGAGCGTGACCCAAATCCGCAGACACAATAAAGCTGTTTGCCATAGCTTGGTCAAACTTATCGCGACCAACAATACGCTCTAAAATACTTTGTATGAAGCGGGAATGTGCGCCCCAAGCGGTCATAGAGCCGATTTCTTCATTGTCTGGGCAGAACAAAAGCTTGGTAAATGGTCCAGCGTCCGCCTGTAAAATGGCTTCCAGCCCTGCGTGTACCATCCACAAATCATCAAGGCGAGGGGATGAGAGAAATTTTCCGCCCCCTACAAAGCCATTGCGGGCATATTCATATAGTGTCAAATCGAAATCCAAAATGTCGTCGGCGTTACATTTGAGTTCCTCAGTCAGCAGATTTAACAGGTAATCGTCTTTCTCTAGTTCTTCATTTACCATTGCCACAAAAGGCAGGGTGTGGTTTTGTGGGTTAAATTCCACGCCTTTGTTTACCTCACGGTTAAGATGGATTGCAAGAGACGGAATTACCATCAGTGGGCGGTTAATGTTGATTAGTCGCTCCTCTGGAGCTAAGAAACTGCTGGATTTTAACAGCACACGCCCCGCAAGTGCCAAGGGGCGGTCAAACCAAGTATGTAAAATCATACCGCCATATGGGCTGGTGTTTAGTTTGATGTGCTTGCCTGTGGTCATTTGAGGGTTTGGCTTAATAACAAAAGCAGGGGAGTCTGTATGTGCCGCAATCACCCTAACAGAGGGATTTAACCAGTTAAGCCCCACAATCCAAGCCGCAAAAGCAGAGCCGTTTTTGGCAACAAAATATTTGCCACCAGTCTGCATATCCCAAGCTTCCCCCTCAAAAAGCTGGGTGAAGCCCGCTTTTTTAAGTTCCTCCACTCCGTTTGACGTTGCATGGTACGCCGTGGGGCTGTTGTAAATATAATCCAATAATTTTTGTGCATTGTCTTTCATTTTTGTATCCTCCTAAAATTTTAATCAAGATAAATTTTTACGATGATTATCGCTCCCATACCGCCAAAATCGGGTATATATCGCCTAATCGTCGTTCCGAACCGACAACCCGTATACATAAGTGCATACCATGTTGAAGTAATAACTTCACCCTTTGCGTTGGCGATTTCTGCCCACCACGAAGGCGGTTCCCAGACCAGTGGATAATTAGGTGGTATCGGCATGGAATTGTAAAAATGTCCATCGTATGTGACAAGAACAACACCAGCAATAAAATTATGCCGACTTTGTGCTTGCTTCAATGTATACATAAGTTGACCTTCTTCCGTGTCAAGTACGGTTTGTGACAATTCTAACAAAATATCAACCGCTATCTGGGTTCGCATGTATTCATCTAGTGGGGGTTGATGGGCAAAAAGTGCAAAAGCACCAACCGACAGCATCGAAATTGTTGCTAATGCTACTAAAAACCACTTGTTTGCCCTGTTTATCAATTTCCGCACCCCATCTCTGCCTGTACCGCTATTGCAGGCTTGACGTGCAACCCAATGCGGAATAGTGTGTAAACCGCCAGTAGGGCAAGGGTTGGTGTGCGTATCGCACGGAAAAAGTTGTCAGTAAAGCCAACACTTTGCACCATTTCAGCGTTCATAATTGCTGAACTAATTATATAAGCTCGCTGACGACCTTCGCTGATATGTCCATATAAGTAGTCATCTAGGAAATCATCCCACAAATACTGAAAGGTGGCAAGGGGTGGTCTGAATTGATTATGTATCTGCTGGCTAAAATTATGGCGAGGAAGTCCATGTAAAAAGTGCATATCAGAACCTCGCAACATGGGTAACGGGGAAATATGTATGTCGTGCCAAATGCCAAACCCACGACTGTGTACGGAATAGTAGAAATACATACCGTCAAAAACTATTACGTTGTCTTGCACAAACAAAATCACTTCGCCATGAAAGCGTGACAACTCGTTGATGTTTGTGATTTGATATATGCGCGCAGAGCTGTGATGGGAATGGCGTAGCTGTTTAATATAGTCAATATCACGAAAATCTACACGAATGAAGCTGTAACCCCTGTGACTTGTACCCACGTTCCAATCCCAATAAAGAGGCATTCCAACTACTACAATCCCCGCCAAGGCAATAAGAAACCACTTGTTTGCTTTGTTTTTTATCACAAGCCTTCTTTCGGGTGTAGGTAAATCTTCTTTTCTGCGACGCACTTTCATAATTATGACAATATTTAGCACAATTGCAATAATCATAAGCAAAACCCAAGGAAATACAAAGGTGAAAGCTAATTGGGACTGCCCAAGAAAATGTAGATGAAATGCACTTGCACCAAACACCCCCAGCAAAACCACGAAAGCGGTTATGCTGGTGTAAATGATGGCTTTTGTTCGGGAAAAGCGGGTAGATAACAGCAATCCCAAAAAAGCCGCCACAATAAGCAAGGGGGGTATTATGATAAACAGCATAAACAATCACCCTTTCAAGTCCTGTGTTTCGGGGGTATAAGACGGTTGTGCAAGAGATTGCTTTGTCGCTTCGCTCCTCGCAATGACGAGGGGGGTTATCGTTTGTTTAATAGTTCCTCACCAGGTATGCCCATTTCCGTCATTTTGCGGGGGTTTAGTATAATATCAAGGTCGGCTTCTGATAGATATTTGCCTGTTTCCTCCTTAATTCGCTCCTGCATTTCGGGTGTCATGCAAATTTCTTTGACGGTGCCATGTCCACCCTTGTGTGCCATTTTGGCAATTTCTGCACTTAAATTATACCCAATGTGGACATTTAGGGCAGTGGCAACCGTAGCAGATTTAGCTACTTTTTCCTGTAAATATTCCTCATTGGCAGTTATGCCACGTAAGCAGTATTCGTCAAAGACACGGAATGCGTTGTTCATTATTGTAATAGACTGCATTAAATTAAATACCAGAACGGGTCCCATTACATTAAGTTCTAACTGTCCTGCTTGGCTGGCAAGACAAATTGTATGGTCGTTACCAATAACTTGGAAAGCCACTTGGTTTATAAGCTCTGGCATAACGGGGTTTACCTTACCAGGCATAATGGAGCTGCCCGCCTGACGCTCTGGCAAATAAATCTCCCTAAAGCCACAAAATGGACCAGAAGCCATTAGACGAATGTCATTAGCTATTTTTGACATATTTATCATTGTGATTTTTAGGCTGGCAGAAATTGCTGTGTAGTTGTCTGTGTTTTGGGTGGCATCCACAAGGCTGTCAGGGGTTTGCAAGCCATAGCGTGAAATTTCGCTAAGATATTTTATCGCAAGCTTAATGTATTGGGGGTTGGAATTAAGTCCTGTACCCACAGCGGTAGCACCGAGGTTGATATTTAGTAGGTTGTTGGTGGTGCGTCCCATGCGAGCTAAATCACGCTTTAACACCTCGGCATACGCCTTAAATTCCTGCCCAAGACGTATTGGGGCGGCGTCTTGCAAATGGGTGCGTCCGATTTTTACCAC
>WQZZ01000132.1 GCA_009780485.1 Defluviitaleaceae bacterium
GGCGATTCGATTCATAAGCCTCGACATTTGCAATGAAATTACCTAATGTCTGGTAATTTCGATTGGATTTACAGCCAATGGATGTACCCTAGTGAATATTTATTCTCAAAATTGATTTCCGTGTCTTATTCCATTTTAATTGTATTTCATCTATGGCGGGCTGTCAATCGAATAAAACCACGGAAATCAATTTTCAATAAGACCTTGCTCTCATTATTAGCGAAAAAATTTGACACGCCGGCATAAGTTTAATAGAATAGGGATATAAATAAAAAAGACGAGTGTGGAAACACTTGTTGGATTTATGTATAGCAAGCTGGGGCGGTACTACTACCCCATTTATAACGGATGAAGTGACGTAAAGATAGCCGTTTACCATACCACTGGGCGGCTATCTTTCACGTCTATATGACAACAACCACATGCGAAATTCCCACACGAGCATAAGAAGCAAGTAAATAACTTCGAATAATGTCATAGCTTCACCTCCCTTCGGAGGCTAAGACTTGAAGCACCGCCACACAGCCTGCTGGTTTTGATTATAAGACTTGTCAATACAAAAGTAAAGTTGCGGGAGAATATGTGAAACTTTGTCGGCAACAAAAAATCCACTTGCGATGGTTTGATTTTAGCCTTTGCAGGTGGATTTTTGTTTGTGGAGTTTTATTTTGTGATTTTCTTTTTGAAGTAAAACTGTCGGAAGTTAAGAGACGCACATATCGATAAACAAGCCAAAACAACCCTATTCAAGCGCAGCATCCGCCAAAGCAAAAATCCCCACCGTAGTAGTCCTGTCGCCGCGGGTGATTCTAAGCTGCCTTACCCCAGTAACATCTATGCTAAAAGGCTGCGGCAAATCCCCTATATTGGATGAAAGCCTTGCGAGTTCGCGGTCGTTTTCATCCGTTATTATTATGCTTAGTCCCCCTCTGCCGCTGCCAACATCTATGGGACCATGCAGGCCAGAAAGGGTTGTAAACTGCCCGCCAAGATAATAGAAAGCGAATCCGCTATTGTTTGCGTGAAAAGACAGGCCGCGGCTGTAGGTTTGCCCTGCCATATTAAATGAAGTGGCTGTAACGCCGCGGGCTTGGGGGAACTCCCTGGCACCTCTGCCTAATTGATAGGCGCGTATGTCAACGCCTAGGTATTGCCTGGTGGTTTGTGGTTCGTTTATTGGTGGTTGTGTTGGTGGTGTGATGGGTGGTGCTGGCTGAGTTGGCGGCGTTGCCCCTTGGTTGGTGGAAATACTGCCTGGGCCAAAAATCATTACTGGATATGGGGCATGATGGGTTGTACCATCCCCAATTCTTGGCCAAATTCCTTCATTCTTCCCAAAGCCCCATAAACTTCCGTCTGTCCTAACAACATGGGCATGTTCCCTTCCCGCTGATACTGATACAACATTATCCATAATCCTGACAGGGGTTGCTCGTATGCCATCGGTTGCATCGCCGATACCAAGCCCATAAGCCCAACCCCAGCCATACAATATGCCGTCTGCTGTAACTGCAAAGGCTCTGGCTCCAATTAAGTCACTGTCACTCATTGCAATGGTAACAACATTTTCCATGATTTTAACAGGACGCAAACGGTCGGTGGTTGAGCCGTCTCCTAACATCCCACTTTCGCGCCTAAGACCAGTCAAACTACCAGCCCAGTATCCCCAAGACCATAGGCTGCCATCGGCTTGTAGAGCTATGGTATTCATTCCATTAGTATGGGCTTCCACCACATTATCCATTACTCTGACAGGTGTGCGCTGCGAATTGCCAGGGCCGCGGGTACCATCCCCAAGTATGCCGCTTTCCCAACCATACCCTATCATATACAGCCCTCCATCTTGCTGGACTATTGCGGTTTTCAAACCGTTGCTTGAAATCGAAACTACACCATCAGCAACATGTTGTGGGCGTATGAAGTCGGAGTGATTTACATCCCACGTCCATAAAGAGCCGTCTAATCTAATCACAAATCCGCCCGCATGGACCGCTGGCATTGACGCAACATTATCCAAGATTCTGACAGGGGAAGGGCGTTCAATCATTGTACCATCCCCAAGTTGACCAAGATTGTTCCAACCCCAGCCCCATAGGCTGTTGTCTTCTTTGATGACCCACTTTTCGTTATGGCCAACAGTAACCGACACTACCCCACTATCAATAAGCATTATTGGTGAGGCAACATGAGACAACATTGGCTCTTCGGGGCGGCCAGTTTGAACATATCCCCAAGCCCAAAGGCTGCCATCGCTTTTTACTACTGCCGTCCCAGAGCCATGTGCGTCCACGACATTCCGTCTTGGCACTCTTTGAAGATTTAGCCCTGCTTGCTGATTAGCAAAAACTGACATAGGGGGCATTGCGCTAAAAACCAACATAAACACCATACATAAAGCAAAAAACCGTTTGAACATACATTGTTTCATCATATAATTTATAATTTTTCCCATTTTGTTTCCTCCGTCTGATTTAGTTGGCAGATATAAACTCCACAAGATAATACGCGGCAACTCTGGAATTATGGATGAGGGTTATCTCATTATATCCTAGCGGTGGTGTTGTGAAATTAACTTCAAAATAACCATTTAAGGTTCTTACTATTTCAAAGTCAGGGCCGATGGGACTCCTTCCGCTTCCTTGTAACGGTCTGGTAAAGAATCTTGTATCCGCTACATGTGTGACTTCTACCCAATTGGTTCCTCTCCACGCACCGAAAGTAAACTCCTCACCAGGGTTTGCGATAAACATACACTCATCTTGCTGGCCAGAATCTGGATTAAACAGACGAGCTCGGTATTCAATAGGGTCCACTCCGTTTAGAGTTTCAAAGGGGTGGATAGAACCAGACGGCTGCGCAGGACGAATGGAAACCGTGGACGGACTATCAGAGCGGGGCACAAGTCTTATCATATACGGTATTGTCCATCCATTATAAAGCATCTCATTTATACGTGCTTCTGTAATGCCAATCAACACTAACTGTGCATCATTTGGTATTCTTTGGACTTCATAGTCAGCATCGTGCAATATAGTCCTATGGTCGCGTGGCCATTGGTTGAAAGAAATACCTACAGTGCGAAGCGGTATGAACGCATCTTGATATTTCACGAACATCCCTGTTAGTCGTCTGGCTTCTTCAAACGACATGGGTTCACCCAAATGCCTAAGCGAACCACCCGCAGGCATATCACCCGAAACCGCGTCGGCAGTCAGAATTTCATCAACGCTTGAATCTTCATCAGGAACAACATCATCATGAACAATCTCTAAAGCTGGCGATGGTTCATACCGTATAAAACTTGCCGTAACAAAACCAACACCATCAATATCTGCCTCATATGAAAGCGTCGTGGCTGTTATTTCTGTGATGCTGTATGTTATTGCCGCTTGGCTTTCTTTAATTAGATAACGGCTTCCATACAAACTCCAAACATGCCATGTAAAGTTTTCGGGCATTGTGCCTGTGCCGTCATCTCTAAAAATCATTTGCCCAGGGGAAACATCTGTCCTGTTTGTTTCTGCCAATTCCCACGTTCCAACCAATGCATCAGATATTTCATCTACAAGGAACAAATCCGCGCCAGGCACTGTATTTGTGTCGCCTCCGACTACAGCAGGGTTGTGTTCTTCCGTAGCGTTTGTAATTGCTGGCGGCTCGGTTTGTGCTTGTGGTGATGCCGCCATCTGTACCGCGGCTGGTGAGCCGCCGCCGTCCATTACGCGCAGAAGCATAAAAACACCACCGCCCAGCACCAATGGCACACAAATAACTATCGCAGCTATTATGGCAATAGCTTTTCCTAGTGGTACAGTGTTGTCATTTTTCATGGATATCATCGCTCCTTTTTTCGTGCTTCATTTTTGAAATATTTTGATGGCAAACTGTTTGCGCAATAAACACAACAAAAAAACAGCTGTTATCCGCATTTGATATGCAAATAACAACTGTTTTTTATGTAGTATTTTTGGTGCTTTACATTTTTAACGCAAAAAATGACATAATATTGTCTGTCTGTCTGTCTGTCTGTCTGTCTGTCTGTCTGTCTGTCTGTCTGTCTGTCTGTCTGTCTGTCTGTCTGTCTGTCTGTCTGATTATAGCCCCTGCCACCATGCAGTCAACTCCTAATTAAATACCCATAGTTGTAAATTATCTTACTTGAGTTATATTGCAATCATATCATAAATCACGATGTTATTTCAATAGTTAGTCAAGATTTACGTGAGTTTAATTTGTGGGGGCTTTGGGTTGGTGGACTGCCGCATGGACGGGCAAATAGTTGGTTTTTCCGCTACTTCGCTGATGTTTAGGCAGCTTCATGCGAAGGAAAAAGCCATTTGCTGCGGGTTGCCACCCTGGCAAATGGCGTTTTTCTATCGCATGAATCTACCTAAACGCTTCATCATGTTTCCCTTCGGGAAACACCGCCCTTCGGGCGGCCGCGTTTCTTCGCGGTGACCTCGTACGCTCCAAA
>WQZZ01000133.1 GCA_009780485.1 Defluviitaleaceae bacterium
ACTTCGGCAATGGTACGTAGGTATCATTACGGATTATATCAGCTTAATAAGCACAAGTCAAACATTCAATACACTATTTACAAAAAAATGACGGGGTGGTATAATAAAAAACAATATGGAAAATTTACGGAGGTACACATATGAAAAACTTAGGCATTAACGAGCTTAGAGAGAAGTTTTTGGCATATTTTGAAGGGAAACAACATTTGCGTTTACCTTCTTTTTCCCTTGTTCCTGATGGGGACAAGTCGCTTTTGTTGATAAACGCTGGCATGACACCCATGAAGCCTTTTTTCATGGGACAGGCGACACCGCCAGCAGGGCGGGTTACCACATGCCAAAAATGTGTACGCACATGTGACATTGAGGAGGTGGGCAAAACCGCCCGCCACGGCACTTTTTTTGAAATGCTGGGTAACTTTTCTTTTGCAGACTATTTTAAGAAGGACACCATTAGCTGGGCTTGGGAATTTTTAACAAAAAATTTGGAAATCCCAGTGGATAAGCTGTGGGTGACGATTTATTTGGACGATGATGAGACTTTTGATATTTGGCATAAAGAAGTTGGTGTGCCAGTCGACCGTATTCATCGTTTAGGTAAAGATGACAATTTTTGGGAGCTATCTGTCGGACCATGTGGACCCTGTAGCGAAATTTTCTTCGACCGTGGTGCAGAGTTTGGCGGTGATGATTTCGTAACTAGCATACAAGCGGGCGAGGACCGTTTTTTAGAGATTTGGAATTTGGTATTTATACAATTTGAAAAGGACGAAGGTGGTAATTATCACGATTTGCCCGCCAAAGGCATTGACACAGGCATGGGGTTAGAGCGGATTGCCATGGTAATGCAAGGTGTTGGCTCGATTTTTGATATTGACACCATGAAAGCGGTACGGGATGAGGTTTGCAAACTTTCCAACAAGCAGTATGGCGGAAGTTTTAACCCTGATGCAAAGCAGGACACCTCAATTCGCCTTATAACCGACCACGTGCGTTCGGTAGTATTTATGATGTGCGACCAAATTGCCCCATCAGGCGAAGGGCGGGGTTATGTTTTACGACGTTTGTTGCGCCGTGCCGCCCGCCATGGGAAATTGTTGGGTATTGATGGTCTTTTCTTAACAAAGCTTGCCCAAATGGTGATTGATAATAGCAAAAACGCCTACCCTGCCCTTGCGGAGCAATCAGAGCGTATTTTGAAGCTTATCACCACAGAAGAAAACCGTTTTTACGATACCTTGGACAGCGGAATGTCAATGCTTAAATCCAAAATTACAGAAATAGGAGCGAACGAAGTATTATCTGGAGCAGATGCCTTCAAGCTACATGACACCTACGGCTTCCCCTTGGAATTGACCCGTGAAATCTTAGAAGAAGAAAGCATCGGACTAGATGAAGCTGGTTTTCATGCTGAAATGGAGAACCAGAAAGCCCGTGCCAGAGCTGCGAGAGAAGATGCTGGTTATACAGGTGGTGACGCTTCCGCTTTTGAGGGCTTAACCTTCGACCCCGTAAACTTTGTAGGCTATGACGAATTGACAGCAGACGCAAAAATCCTATATACAGTGGCACAAGGTGACAATGTGTTAATCGTGGCAGACAAAACGCCATTTTATGCCGAAAGTGGCGGTCAAAAGGGTGACTTTGGTACAATACAAACCGACACTGGCAAGGCAGATGTGGTGGGTTGTGCGAAAATTGACGGTGGGCAATTTGCACATATCGCCAAAATTATTGCCGGGGAAATAACCACAGGTCAGACAGCACATTTTGCCGTTGACAAAGAGCGAAGAATGGACACAATGCGTCACCATACCGCAACACATTTGCTTCATTCCGCACTTGCTAAGGTGCTGGGTAGCGGAGCAACACAGGCAGGGGCTTCCAAAGGACATGATGGTCTACGTTTTGACTTTAACCACCACCAAGCCCTAACCAAAGATGAGGTAATCCAGCTAGAAGATATTGTGAATGATGGCATTTTACGAAATATCCCCGTTGTCATTGAAGAAATGGGCATGAAAGAAGCCAAAACCCGTGGTGCAATGGCATTGTTTGGCGAAAAATACGGCGATGTGGTGCGTGTGGTAGACATTGGCGGTGAAAGTGTAGAACTTTGTGGAGGGACGCATCTTTCGTCAACTGGTGGTATTGGTGCTTTCAAAATTATCAGCGAATCAGGTATTGCTGCGTGTGTACGCCGTATCGAAGCCGTAGTTGGCAAATATGCCCTTGCTCATTTCCGACAAGCAGAGGAAAAGCTGGCAGAAGTATCGACCCTCCTTAAAACCCCTACACCAAACCTAATTAAACGTATCGAACAGCTTATAACAGCCAATAAAGAGGCTGAAAATCAATTGTCATCCCTAAAATCAAAAATGGCACAGGAAGCAACGGGAGACGTTCTATCTCAAGGTGAAAAAGTCGGCGAGGTAATGGTTTATACCGCTAAACTAGAAGGCGTTGACATGGACGGCTTGCGTAATTTGTCAGATGACTTGATAAGCAAAATACAAGGAGAAGGAGTTTTGCTTTTGGCAGGCATCGCTGACGGCAAAGGTAGTATCCTAATCCGTGCAAACGACACTGCCGTTGCCAAAGGCATACACTGCGGAAACATGGTAAAAGCCGCAGCCACCGCAACAGGGGGGGGTGGAGGTGGCAGACCCAACATGGCACAAGCAGGCATAAAAGACCCATCCAAAATTGATGATGCCATCCAAGCTGCCAAAGATACAATTACGAAATAATCCCCGAAAGGACGGATATTAATGAACGAAACCCACAACTTCAAGTATGGCAGAAGTTGGTTGACCCTCCTGCTTATGCTTCCGTCAGCCGCCATATCCTTTGGTGCAAACATCGCCATTGTGCATTTCTTAATGGACGGTCAAGTGAACATAATTATTGCCATCATTTCTTTCATTGTTCTTTTTCTTGCTGTTTACGCCCCACTACGCATAAAAACCGACCTTAAAGCAACAGGGCAAATACATCGCAATCACGCCATCATAACCCTAAACGACAAAGAGCATAAAGTGGACTTTTCAAAAACCATCCATGTTGCACGGTCGTTTCACTTCCACGGCTCTCACTGGCGTATAGACCAAAAGGATGCCCCTAGCATCCACTTAGATGAACCCATAATTCCCCTTGAACGCAAAACTACTAGAGCTTTCATGGAAGCCTTAAAAAATCATGCACGCACTTTTAACAAATAGGTAAATATAGGGCGGGGCTTGCTTCCGCCTTTTTTGTTAAAATGCTTATTTAAGACTCGTAAACTAAACCATCCTATGCCACCATCACATGAATTGTTGCTTGGCACACCCAAATTATCAAAGGAATGATTATTTTCCAAAGCCTGTGCATAAAAATTCAAAACATGTCAAATAATAGGTTTTGAAACTTTCTTCTAGGAATGTGACTAAGAACGTGATTCCCAAAATATAAGGAGGAGTTATTTTGAAAGCAACAGGTATTGTAAGGAGAATTGATGATTTGGGGAGGGTGGTGATTCCGAAGGAAATCCGACGTACCCTGAGAATAAGAGAAGGTGACCCACTGGAGATATTCACAGACCGTGAAGGCGAGATTATTTTGAAAAAATACTCGCCTATCGGGGAGCTGGGGAATTTCGCCAAAGAGTATACGGAAAGCTTGGCGACAAGCTCTGGACATATCACCTGTATTGTGGATAAGGACCAGATTATTGCTGTGTCTGGCGGTGCCAAAAAGGAATTGATGGAGAAACATATTTCCAAAGATTTGGAAAAGGCTGTCAACTCTCGTAATACCCACCAGGCAAGCCGTGGCGAGCCAGGGTTTGTGCCAATTTTAGAGGACGACCCAACAGAGGTTTACAACAACCAAATGATAACCCCCATTATGGCGGAGGGCGACGTACTTGGTGCAATTCTTTTCCTATCCCCCGACAAGAAAATGGGCGAATTGGAAACAAAGCTTGCACAAACCGCAGCTGGTTTCATTGGCAAACAAATGGAGCAGTGAAAATAAAAGCAACCCACGAAAGCGGGTTGCTTTTATTTTTTTGTTGTTTTTCAGACAAACATATTTTTTCTACGTATATATTGTTGTAGAAAATAAAAACAGAAAGAGAGTGACAAAAATGAACAATTCAAAAAGGATTAGGGGTGTGGGCAAAACCTTGCTCACCTTGCTTATGGCAATATCTTTTATCTTGCCTGCCCTAACAGTTTTTGGCACAGAAAGCCCAGAAGCCACAACCCCCACAGGCATCCCCTTTTCTCAAGTTGGCAATTATATTGACCAATTGGTTGCAGACCATATGGAGCAATATACCCCAGGCATGGCAATCGCCATTGTGCATGATGGCGAAATTGTATTTTCCCGTGGTTATGGCTACACAGATTTGACCCGCCAAACCCCT
>WQZZ01000134.1 GCA_009780485.1 Defluviitaleaceae bacterium
CCATGACCATGCTTTTTACAAATTTGGTGCGCGGTCCTCTCGTAAAATTGCACTGTCCCTTTTTTCATAGAAGGGTGGTCCGAAAATCGCGGACGAGTGGTCCTTTTTACATGGAATATTCACATGATACACTTTTAGTATTTCTTCTGACAATTCTTGCACTTTTACACGCATTTTTGCATCGTTCTTTTCTACTGCTTTTTTCCATACAAATGTATAGCGGTTTGATGCGGCTTCTATTTTTGTCCCGTCTACGAATACATCTTCGTATTTTACTTCACCCATTTCGCACAGCTTTTGGATTAATTGATAAAATAACCCCTCTATCGCCGCTCCCAATCGGTCTTTTCGAAAGCGGCTGATTGTGCTGTGGTCGGGGACGGATTCACCATTTAGAAGACACATGAAATTTATGTCGCGGCTACAGGCTTTTTCTATTTTTCGGGTTGAATATATAAACTCCATGTACGAGTATATTATTACCTTTGCCAGAATTTTTGGCTCGGTTTCAGGTTTTCTCCCTTCACGGAAGTACGCCGCGTATAACTCGCCGTAATCTAATTCCTCCATTATTAGGCTCAGCAACCGTACCGAATCATTCTCCGGAATGATAACTTCGTACTCCAGCGGCAGGAATAATTGATAACTTCCTTTTCCTGTGCTATATTTTTTATGTTGTATTATATTTGTTCTCATAAACCATATTTTACAACAAATACGAGCCTTTTGCAGTTTCTCTAGGCTTGTTTTTCTTTTTTTAGGAGCTGGTGTTTTGCAACAGCCCCTTCTTATCATTCTAACCTCAGAGTTGTAAAGTGGCTTTGAAACTGAGTTTGAATATAGTAATTACTAGCATAGTGATGAATAATCGTCGGATAGAAAGTCGTTTGAAAAGCATAAGCAAATCGCGCTTGCTTCTCTACTGACTTAACGAGGCAATGACCATTTTAAAACAAAAGCCGGGTGATGTATTATACGTAATTTACGAAACATATCTTATTCCTGAAAAATTAACGCATTCTCAACTCATATACCCATTTCGGGTTTTGGATTTTTCATAATTCTGCGGCTTGATGTAGTCGACTTGTTTGCGGGTTTTCAAGACTTTGTAGTTTTCTTCGCTTTCATAACCCGCATCGGCGGTTACTGCCTTGAATGACTGTGTTGTTTTTGGTTCGTCACAAACTAATTTTACAACAAAAAACGAGAGTTGGCTCACGCCTCTCTCGTTTTTTTTGCGGGCTTAATAAGACAGCCACTTTCCAGTTAAATCTTGTTTTTAGCGATAATGGGATATAGTTACCATATCCCAACCATCTCCACCCCCATTCGGTACCCAATTGACCGTAAATCCTACTGCCTCAAACAACGCACGAGCTGGTAACATCGTCCGACCATTGATAATCTGCGGGGAAACGTCAAATGTCATTCGATTTCCGTTTACATAAAACCCATCATGCCCAATAATCATCTGAACACGATAACCATTTACATTAACGACAACCATATCCCAACCATTGCCACCGCCATTTGGCACCCACTCAACATCACCTCCCATTTCTTCAATAATCGCCCTAACAGGAAGTAGGGTGCGCCCATCTCTTATGACAGGGGTAGTGTTGCTAGCGTCTATCGAAACACGACCGCTTGGCGTGTCCATTTCTGGGAAGCCGATGAAAAGGTTTATTCTGTGTGCTGTAAGCTGCCTAAATCTGGCCTCAAGGTTGCGGTCATTTGTAGCAGTAAAGGTAAAGGTTTCGCTTGAGCCTACCCTAGTATTGCCCTCAAACCATCCATCAAATTCCCAGCCATCGTTCGGGGTAGCCCATACCGTAGATTGTGAATTTATATTCGCCAAGCCACCGCCAAAAACTGTGCCACCAGCAGATGCCCATGTGGATATAAAAGTGGTTTGAGATTGTTGTTGTATAAATCGTGCCTCAAGTGTGCGCTCATTTGTTACTGTGAATGTGAAGTTTTGGCTTGAATTCACTCTTGTGTTGCCTTCAAACCATCCTTCAAACTCCCAGCCAGCACTTGGAGAAGCCCAAACAGTGGTTGATGCATTCAAATTCACAATGCCATCACCAGAGGCTGTTCCACCACCAGAAGACCACGTAGAGATGTTTGCCGTTTGCGACTGCTGTTGTCTAAATCGAGCCTCAAGAGTGCGGTTGTTTGTAGTTGTAAACGTGAAAGATTGGTTCGAGCTTACTCTTGCGTTTCCATCAAACCAGCCATCAAATTCCCAGCCGTGATTTGGTGTAGCCCAAACAATCTGCGATGTGTTAATGTTAAACACACCATCGCCTGAAGTTGCACCACCGGCAGAGGTCCATGTGGAAATGGTCACGGTTTGAGCTTGCTGTTGACTAAACCTCGCCTCAATTGTTCTGTCGTGCCTGGTGTGGAATAGTTGCGTTAAGTTTTCGGTTAGAAAATTGCCATCTTCAAACCATCCCACAAACTCCCAACCAGCATTTGGTTGCGCCCACATCGTTGTCGGCTCATCGTGTATAAATGTGCCTCCAGCAGACATAGTGCCTCCTCCTGATGTCCAAGTGGTGATTGTTATAGTTGAGTTTTGCCACCCACCACCATTACCGTCAAGCACTTGTCTAAAACGTGCTTCTAAGAAGCGGTCACTTGTAGCGACAAATGTAAATGCTGGGTCAGAGCTTACTCTGTTATTACCTTCAAACCAGCCGTCAAACTCCCATTCAAAATCCGGGAAAGCCCATACGGTTGCTGTTGTATTCAGATTAACTGCACCATCGCCATAGGTCGTGCCACCAACGGAAGCCCATGCAGAAATGGTAGCAGTTAGAGTTTGTTGTTGCCTAAATCTCGCTTCAAGATTTCGGTTGCCTGTAACAGTAAGAGTAAATGTTGGGTTCGAGTTTATTCTGGTATTATTTTCAAACCAGCCATCAAATTCCCAACCACTATCAGGAGTAGCCCATACTGTTGTTGGCGAATCTACGTTAAAAATACCATCGCCTGAAGTTGTACCACCTATGGATGACCAAGTGGAGATTGTCGCTGTTTGCTCAATCTGCTCTACAAATCTTGCTTCAAGTTGCATATTTTCAAAAGCATCAATAATAAGATGTCGGTTTCTGCTCATCAATGTGCCATCCGCATCATACCAGCCTTCAAAGTATGCCTCCATACCAGCAGGAGCTATAGCTTCGAGTTCTACCAGATTTCCGTGCAGGTACTGCCCCCCACCGATAACGTCACCTAATGCAGCGGTAGCATTTACAGTCACCCAAATGATTTGCACCGAATTATCTGAATTTCCAACAGTTTCAGGTATTCGATAAATAGTGTCATTAGCTCTCTGTGTCGAATTTCCGCCCTGTGCAGCCATATAGGTATTTATGTTTGATACCCTTAAGCCACCGGGTCCAATGTTTATATCCATAGATGCCACACGTGCTGTAGTAACAGATGTGCCTATTACGCTATCTCTATACCATGCACGTATGTGGATTTCACCATGTGAGCCTCGATGTATGGATGCTATGTCCATCTCACCGAAAATAGTATTCTTATAATCAGGAGTCGCACCAGAGCCGATTCTCATCTCAGCCAACACGCTATGGAAAACGATGCTGTTGCCACGCACAGTAACCGAGCCACCACCGTGGGCATGATTTGCAATATATCTTCCGTGAAAATTGGAAGGTATGGAATTAATTTGCGTCCAAGTCCAGTTACTTTCACGACCTGAACCAGGTGGACCTGGGCGAATCACTGGTCCCTCACCAGGAAGCCTATCGACACGCTCAAAGGTCACGCTAAAGTATCCACTCTGAGTTTGTCCCCAAGCTGAGCCTTCAGCCCATATGAGTATAACGCCACTATTTCCTTGGATGTTGGCAAAGTTTAATGTGTGGGTATTGCCTATCATCCGTTGCCCTGTAGAGCGAGGATTAATTTTTTGGATTGTAATAGCGACATTGCCCAACACTCTGACTTCATTTATTTCGCGTGGGAGGTCAAAGCGAATAGTGACTTCTGGAGAGGTACCATTACGGACATGAACATGACCTAAATTTGCACTGCCGCCTTGCAGAAGTCTACTGTTGTGGTTGAAACTTGCACTGTCTGCGCGATAAGATATCGCTCGCCCATCCCAATCAACAGCTCTTCCTGTAAACGCAATATCTAGTGGTGGATTAACGACAGTCGCGCTTCCACTACCGCCACAACCAGTTAAAGCAAACATTGTTATGGTGAACATAGCAACACAGAACACCTTACGGCGTGTTCCCACTATCGAAAATAGCCAAGAAATGATAAACTGAAAAATATGGAGATAAATGTAGAGCAATACGAAAAAATCAAGCATCTGCTACCAGTACCGAGAGGAAATGTGTCAA
>WQZZ01000135.1 GCA_009780485.1 Defluviitaleaceae bacterium
GCTTACTGTTGCTATTAAGCGTGCAAGACATATGGCACTTTTGCCTTATACTCAAGATTAAACATAATAGCCCTGTCAGCTTTTGGACAGGGCTATTATTTATTGTATGTATTTGTTGTTGGGCTTGAAAAAGTGCTTGCAAAACGGACCTTGGATGATGTATAATCATCTCTAGGTCTGTTATGGACTGGGTAGCACGCAATGGTGGGGTGGAGCTTTTGTCGGAACTTCCCCACCTTGCGTGTTTTCAATTTACCCATAGTTAAAAATACATTTCCTTTGAAGCTGTTGGGTAGCAATATTATACAATATTCTAAAAATTACGTCAAGTGTTTTTTCGTAATGGTAGGGGCGGGCATTGCCCGTCCTATTTCTGTATACGATATCGTCCGTTCCCAAATAATAGTGCCAGCAGGCATGGGACGAGCAATGCTCGCCCCTACCGTGGATGAGAGGTTGTTGTCGTTGACTTCGTTCTTTGGGGGTGGTATAATTGATTTGAGAGAGAGGGGTGACGATTTGCCTAAGGTTTTAATAACAGCAGGACCAACATCAGAGCGGATTGATAGCGTTCGCAGTATAACAAACCATTCTACAGGTCGGTTAGGGCGGGAAGTTGCCCATGCTTTTGCTGTCCGTGGGTGTGAAATTTTTTATTTGCGGGGCAAAGGTGGTGTAAGCTACGATTTGCCCAATGTTCACGAAACCGTAATTACAGATGTTGCCAGTCTGCAATCAGCAATTAGTGATATTTTTGATAAACACAAAATCGACATAATTATCCACGCCATGGCGGTGTCTGACTATCGCCCGAAGGTGCAATATGACAGTAAAATCAGCTCTGATGCTGATGAATTGGTGATAGTGCTTGAAAAAAATCCGAAAGTAATTGGACAGTTTAGACAACTAGCCCCAGATGCTGTATTTGTGGGATTTAAGCTGGTTACAGGACTTAACCACCAGCAAAGAATTGATAAAGCCCATGGCTTATTAGCAAAAAATGGATGCGACTTTGTTTTGGTAAATGATAGCAGTAAAGTTGGCACAGACCACACAGGCTGGCTGGTTGACAGTGATAAAAATCACAAGGAATATATTGGCAAAGATGCAATTGCCCAAGGGATTGTGGAGGAGGTGTGGGGCAAATGGACAAAATCAACATAGTCTTAGGAATTACAGGCTCGGTGGCAGCATTTAAGGGGGCAGAGCTTGCCAGCCTACTGACAAAAGACGGCAAGGCCGTCCACACCATAATGACAGATGCTGCAACCAAATTTGTAACGCCACTGACTTTTCAAAGCCTAACAAAACAAAAAGTTTACACAAATATGTTTGAAGAAATTATTTACGAGGACATTCGCCACATTTCTTTGGCACAGCGGGCAAATGTGTTTGTGATAGCACCTGCCACCGCCAATATCATTGGCAAAATCGCTGGGGGAATAGCGGATGATATGCTGTCCACGGTGGTGATGGCGACTGAAGCCCCTGTGATAATCTGCCCTGCCATGAACACCGCCATGTACGAAAACTCCATTGTCCAAGCTAATATTGAGAAACTGCAATCTTTCGGATATATTTTTGTTGACCCTAAAGAGTCACGTTTGGCGTGTGGTGATGTGGGTAAGGGTGCGATGCAAGACCCTGCCATTATTTTTGATAAAATCAAAGAGGTTTTGAATGAGCAAGCCCCGAAAGCTGAAAAGCCCAAGCCCGTGGTTCGTCCTGTCCAACATCAATACTCGCTTGCAGAAGTAGAGGAGCATTTACATGACCCAGAAGTTGTCCGCCTTTTTGAAGAAGTGGAGCGGATAACAGGGGATTTACTAACAGACAGCGACCGACAAATGTTTTTGAATTTCTACGACAGCCGTGAATACAAATTGCCCGTGGATGTGATTTTGTTCTTGTTGAAGGAATACGCAGATAAGGGCAATTCTTACCTGCGTAAAGTGGCACAGGACTGGTCTGCTCAAGGCATCACCACCGTGGAGGGTGCGGTAGAATACACCAGCTTGTTTAACAACGAGTATCGCCAGATTTTACGTGCAAGCGGTGTGGCAAACCGTGACCCAGTGGCAAAGGAAATGACATTTATGAACCGATGGTTAAAAGAGGACGAATTTCCTATGCCCCTAATCCAATTAGCTTGTGAAAAGGCAGTTCTAAGCACTGGCAAGCCTAATTTACCCTATGCTGACGGTATTTTAAGCAAGTGGAGAAAAGACGAAATTACAACCGTGGAGCAAGCGGAGGCGAAGGAAAAAGAATACTACAGCAAAGACAATGTTAAAAAATTTACACGACCAATATCAGAAGCCAAGCAAGTTAAAGCGACAGCAAACAAATCCCAGAATTATCAAGGGCGTACATGGGATTACGATGCTCTCGCCAAATTAGAGCAAGCACATATTGACAAGAAGGTGGCAGAATAATGTCTGACATATTTAGAGGGATTTTGCGGGAATTTGAGCAGGACAAGGTGGTGGCACAGCGGAAGCTGTCGGCTCGCTATGCTCTTTTGTACGAGAAGCTACCAAGGGTGGAAGAAATTGACAAAAGGCTGTCAGCAATCGGGCTGGCTTTGGCACAAATGGTATTACACCGAGAGGATAACCAAGATAAGCGTGAGCTTCTTAAAGTAGAAAGTGAGGAGTTGACCAAAGAAAAGAATGGCTTGTTGCATGAATATGGCTATGACGAGGACTTTTTTGAGGATATTTTTAAGTGTGGGGTTTGCAAAGACACTGGTTTTGCCGATGGCAAGCAATGCAATTGCTTAAAGCAACGGCTAATTGCTAAATATTTTGAAATGTCCAACCTTGGTAAGGTAATGGACTATGATAATTTCGATTCTTTTAACCTGTCCTATTACAGCGATATGACCGACCCAGACCATGGCATTTCTCCACGGGCAAACATGGAGCGAGCCTTCACCGTTGCCCTTAAATTTGTTGACAATTTTGACACAGACTTTGAAAATCTCCTATTGTATGGTGCAACAGGGCTAGGCAAAACCTTTTTATCCAATTGCATTGCAAGGGAGTTGTTGGAAAAAGGACGCACTGTTCTTTACACCTCATCCAGCCAGCTTTTTCGTCATGTGGAGGACTTACGTTTTGGGCGAAACCAAGAACAGTTAAATTCCTCTGCCATCCTAAACACGGCATATGAAGCTGACTTGCTTATAATCGACGATTTGGGTACAGAATTTTCCACCACAGTCACAACGGCAGAGTTGTTTAACTTCATCAACACACGTCTGCTAAAGAAAAAACCAACAATAATATCCACAAACCTAAGCCCCAACGATTTGGCGAGAATGTATACAGACCGCATCACCAGTCGCATCTATGGGGAATATACCCTACTACATTTTTTCGGTGACGACATTAGGGTTGGCAAAAAACACGGACTTATCCAATAAAAACAACCCTCACATATGTGAGGGTTGTTGATTTTAGTGCGGATTTCCTATAGCAGATGCCTAAACGCATCTATATTAATGTTGAAACGTGCAGCTATGTCCGCAAGACCATTAGCTTTAATTCTCATGGATGCAATACTTGAATAATCAGTAGACATAATAAGATTGCTAATTTCTGTAGAAGCTTCCATTGCTACCACCAAACTACCTAGGTCAGTAACAGAGAGCAATGCAGTAGATACTGCTACTTGCATTTCAAGCAAATCTGTGTAAAACGCAAGAACATCTAAAATATCATTTCCGCCAGATGTTGCAGGAGCTTCAGTTTCAGCAGGCTGGGTAGGTGCTGCAGCAGAACCTCCTTCGGCAACAGCAATTGCAGCATTTACAGCTTCGATAATTGCATTGGCTGTATAAGTTGCATTGACTGTTGCGTCAATACCGACCGTACCGTTGTTTGCAACAATGGCTTGTTGCATAGCATTTGTCATATTAACAAATGCTTGGGTTTCGCCATGGGAAACAATGTTCAAAGCGGTAATGTTGTTGCTGTCAACAGTCAATTCAACCACAAGTGTGGTTGGTGTCAAACCACCATCATTGCTTGGATTGTGGGAATAAGTACTATTAGAGCTTCCTGTAAAAGTTCCTGGTGTAAATCTGCCAGATGGGGCAGTTGGTGCAACAGGCTCTTGTGCTGGAAGTTCAGCAGGAAGGGTTACAGCGGTTGTTGGTGGCAAGAAAGTGCCAGATGGCAAGGTAACTTCGTCACCCAAGGTGATAGAAATGCCTCCTTCGGCAAGGCTATAGGTGGCAGCTCTGCCCGTTAGGGTGGTTAAAGCCATTTCGATAAGGTTTGTGTTCAAATTAGCTTGACCATATAATGCCAAAGCAACATTTGGCAGATTTCCTGAAAATATACCAGCA
>WQZZ01000136.1 GCA_009780485.1 Defluviitaleaceae bacterium
GACAGGTTTTTGCAGTTGGTTTGCTCGCCATATATTTCTAGGAAATATTCAACTTTCACTTAATTCCCCCTTGTCAATAATTTCGATGCGGGAAACGGACACCTCGAAGGCGGTTTTTTCTGTTACGGTGCCGTCGTCTTGCTTTTTTTGGTAAACACGGCTTTGCATCCTGCCCCACAGGCGTATATTGTCGCCCACGGCTAATTTGCTGGCGTATCTGGCGTTGCGTCCCCATGTGATACACGGGATGTAGTCGCTTTTGTTATAGGAGCGGTTGACGGCCATCAAAAGGTCAGTAATTTCCCGTCCGAAAGGGGTTGTGCGGTACACTGGTGGCTTGCAAATAAAACCATCCAAAATTACCTCGTTGGGGTTCGTATTTGGAATACTCTCTAAAAATTCATAATCTTTAGCAAAAACGGTTAAAACCAAGCGGTTGCGTTGTTCTTCTGCTATGTAATTGTTGTAACTGCGAATTTGCCCAGTTACGCTCATCTGCTCATCGGGGGTGAAACGGCTGCCCTCCATTATCCGCTCGGAAATTGTTACGGGCAGAATGTCGTGGGCATCGCTTAGCCTTGGTACTGCCAAATTAAAACTAAAAAACCCCTCCCCAAAAACATCGTGGCTAAAAACGGGACTTGTTTCTATTTTGCCTAAAAGGCTTATGCGGTTGATGATACCGCTGTTTTCCGTGTCCATATGTGTGTAACCCCTCTCTGGTGTTGTAGTATTTCGCCTTGTTGTTAATCTTATGAAATGATGACAAAAATATTACTGATATTGCTATGGTCGAACCTATGTGGTACAATAGATAAATCTATTAAGAAAATGGGAGGTCAGACAAATGGAGCTTTTACTAAAGGGTAAAACTAAAAACGTCTACATGATGGATGATGGCAACATTTTATTGCAGTTTAAGGATGATGCCACGGGGAAAGATGGGGTTTTTGACCCAGGTGAAAATGCTGTTGGGCTTACCATTGAAGGTCTTGGCAAGGAGAGTATTGCACTTAGCAAATATTTTTTTGAGCTGTTAGGTGGCGTGGGCGTGCCTACGCATTTTGTGTCTGCTGATTTAGATAAGGCGCAGATGGTGGTGAAGCCTGCCCAGATGTTTGGTAGGGGTTTGGAAATTGTTGTTCGTTTTAAGGCGACGGGTAGTTACACTAGGCGTTATGGGGATTATATCGAAGAAGGGACGGATTTGGACGCTTTGGTAGAGTTTACTTTGAAAAGCGACGAAAGGGCAGACCCGCCAATTACAGGGGATAGCTTAGAAGCCCTTGGAATTATGAACCAAGGAGAGTACCAAGCCTGTAAGGAATTGGCTAAAGAAATCGGGGTTATCATCCGTGATGATTTGGCTAAAAAGGGGCTGACCTTGTATGACATCAAATTTGAATTTGGGTATGTGAGTGGCAAAATTGCCCTTGTGGACGAGGTAAGCGGTGGTTGTATGCGTGCCTACAAAAACAACACATGGATACAACCCATGGACTTGAACAAGATGATTTTAAGTTAGTTCAAAAATAATTTCAAAAAACCTTGCAAATCCTTAGGGGTTGTGTTATAATGTCTGGGTTACTTATTTTTGGATGCGAGGAGGATGAGAGATGAGTCCGATTTATATAGTTTTAACGATAGTTTTGGGCATTGCTTGTGCAGTTTTGATAACAGTTGTTTTGTTGCAAAAGAAGCGTGACGCTGGCTTTTCTGGCTCTGCTGCCATGGGTGGCAGTGGCGGTGGCGCTGCAGGTCAAACCCATTATGAAAAAAACCAAGGCAGAACCAGAGAAGGCAAGATGGCTAGGCTAACCAAGGTTTTGGCGGCTTTGTTTATGATTATGTCTTTGGTTGTTGGCTTTTTGGCATAAGGAATGAATAGCAAACGTAAACTAATATAGGCATGACCTTGGGTCATGCCTTTCTTATTCTAAAGAAGCTAGGGGGCGTTTTGGGTGGAGATAAAATTTGCATTGGTGGTGATTTGCTTTTTGCTGGCTTTAAGCCACAGAAAACGCTGTCTAAGTCGTCGGGACTGGGTTTTGCTGGTGCTTGCTATGGGCTTTACGGTTGCCGCTGACTTTTTCTTGACAATTGTATTTATTTACCCTGTTGGCGTGGCGGTTTTTTGCTTTGCCCATGTTTTTTATGCCTTCCGATATGGCGGCAATAGGGTTTGGCGGTTTTTCCCCTTGGCACTGCCTGCACCCATAATTATATTAATTGTTGTGGGCGACCCTCTTTTGGTGGTATCGTCTCTATATGCTGGTTTGTTTGTAATATCCTTTACCACGGCAATCGTTGCCGTTCGCAGAAGGGTTTTTTCTACCCCAAACAACGTGCTTGTTATTGCAGGCATGTCGCTCTTTGTAATTTGTGATATTTTTGTAGCAACTTTTAATTTGGTTGGCATGGGGGTTATCCACAACCATGCCTTAGGCGAGTTTGCCGTTGATGCCATTTGGCTTGCATATGCCCCAGCCCAAATTGCCCTTGCATTAAGCGGCATGAAGTTTTCACCAAAAATATTGACTTGTGATAGTGAAAATGTTATCATAGATAATCAACAAAACTAATCGAAAAAGGAGCAGAAAAATGATTTCTATGAACAACATTGTCAAACGGTTTGGCGAAAAGACCGTGCTTGACAAAGTCACCTTCAATGTAGGAGCGGGGGAGATTTTTGGTTTGCTTGGTCCATCGGGGGCTGGCAAAACCACAATAATCAACATTCTCGCCCATCAAATTTCCGCTTGCGAGGGAGAATTTAATGTAGGGGCAAAACCCTTAGAAACAGGACTGATGCTGGAGCAGGATGGTTTATATAACCGTCTGTCCGCCGCCGAAAACCTGAATTTGTTCGCTGGTATTTATGGTGTTGGCAAAGCAAAGGTGCAAGAAGCCTTAAATTCAGTCGGTATTGGGGATGCGTCAAAACGTCCTGTAAACAAACTGTCTAAGGGTATGCGTCAGCGTCTTGCCCTTGCCCGTGCAATTTTGCATAAACCAAAAATTTTGTTTTTGGACGAGCCTACATCAAACCTTGACCCCAACACGGCGGTGGGTATTCACAAGCTAATTTTTGGTTTGCGTGACGAAGGGACAACGATTTTCCTAACAACCCACAACATGGATGAAGCCGTCCATCTTTGCAACAATGTTGCCCTGTTGCACCAAGGTAATATTGTAGAATATGGCTCGCCCCTTGAAATTTGTGAAAAGCACGATTCTTTCAAAACAGTGCCAGACCTTGAAGCCGTGTTTATCAAACTAACAGGGCATCAAATCAAGGAGGTGGCTGTATAATGAGAGCTGTGCAAGCAATTTTTATGAAACAATTGGCAGACTTGCCTAAAAATATCTCCATTACAATTATGTACATTTTGTTTCCTGCCCTTGGTCTTTTGTTTAGCACCCTAATGGGCGGACCAGACGAATATGGTTTTGACCAAGGTCCAATTATGGTTGTGCAGTTTACAATGACCTTTGTGGGCATGGTGCCGCTTATTACAATTGCTAACACAATTGCAGAAGATAACGAATATAAGTCATTGCGTTTTTTGGTGACGGCAGGGGTTAAACCTTTTCAATATCTTGCTGGGCTAATTGGTTTTGTAATGATAATGGCTGTGATTGTTTTAGGCATTTTCGCCCTAATGGGTGGTTTCACTGGCACAAACTTGGTGATTTTCTTTGCCTTTGGATTGCTGGGAGTGCTGGCATCCTCTGTGCTTGGTGCAATCGTCGGCATTTTCTCCAAAAACGTACAACAATGCTCTGCAATTTATACACCGTTGATGATGGTATTGGCTTTTGCACCATTTATCTCCATGTTTAGCGAAACGGTAGCACAGGTTGCCCAATTCGCCTTCACATTCCAAATCTTTGCGGCATTGGTTAATTTAATAATGGAGCTACCATATGGAAGTGAGCCGCTTTTTGATGTAACCCTAATCCAATCCGCTATAATAATTGCTGTTAATGGACTAATTTTTGCCGTTTTGTTCGCTGTTGCATATCGTAAAAAGGGACTGCGAGGATAATCTTACCTAAGAACAAACCAAAACCCCCTTAGAGTTTTAAGGGGGTTTTGGTTTGTTCTGTTTTCAGTATAGCCCAAAAAACAACCGTTACTATTGCAAACTGAAATATGGCTTCAAAAGTCCTTTCCATGGGAATGTATACGTATTCGTATTGCACGGCTCTAATATGTATTTGGATTATAGGATACCATCGATTACTGCAAAACAAATACAAAAACCCTAAATATAAAGAGGATATTATTACATATCTCCAGACTTTTAATTTTATCCGATATACACCATGTGAAACAGTTGCAAAAAC
>WQZZ01000137.1 GCA_009780485.1 Defluviitaleaceae bacterium
GGTGCTTCTACCATTACCCAACAGTTGATTAAAAATTTGATGAACGTGCAAAGAAACACCATGGAAACCAAGTTGCAAGAGCAACATATGGCAATCCAATTTGAAGCCATGTTGGTGGAAGAACTTGGTAGCGTGGAAGCTGCCAAAAATCAAATACTGCATGAATATTTGAATATTATTTATCTTGGACACGGCAATATGGGCGTGCAAGCAGCCGCACGTTTTTACCTTAACAAAGATGTAAGCGAGCTTACAATTAGCGAATCTGCTATGCTGGTTGCTATTACACGCTTTCCTTGGCAAAATTCGCCCATACGTTTCCCTGACTATAACAGGCAACGTCAAGTTTTTACTTTGGAAGCCATGTTGCGTCTTGAAATGATTACGGAAGCAGAGTTTTGGTATGCTTACAATGACCCCGTTTTTGACCGTGTACAAGCACACCGTGGCGACATAGCACCAGATGCCCATATTTGGAGCTATTTTGTGGACGCTGTTATCGACCGCCTGTATGAGGACTTTGAAGCCATGGGTTTTACTTACGAACAATCCCGCAACTTGATTTTCCATGGCGGTTTGCGGGTATACACCACCATGGACCCACGCATACAAAGTATTGTAGATGCTGCATTTTTGAATGAAAACAACTTCCCAACCAACCCGCAAGACTTTGAATATTGGATAGAGATGCGGATAAGTGTGCAAAACACGACTACAGGGGTGCAAAGACATTACACACGCACAACTTTGCATTATGGTAGCCGTATAACCAGCCGTGATGGTTTTGAAGGTTTTCGGCAATGGGCAAGAAACGATGTTATGGGCATGGATGATGAATTGATAGCTGAGAGGTTTATGTATCAACCTCAGCCACAGTCCTCCATGGTAATTCTTGACCATAACAACGGACACGTGGTGGCAATTGCTGGGCAACGTGGCGAGAAGCAAGGTAACCGTGCTTTTTGCCGTGCAACCTACGGCACACGCCAGCCAGGGTCTGTATTTAAGATATTTGCCGCATATGCCCCAGGCATTGACATGGAAATTATGACAGCCGCCACAGGTATAGATGATGTACCCCACACAATTTTTGACTTTGAAACCCGCCGTTACCGTGTGTGGCCAAGGAACTGGTTTGGTGCATATAGGGGCTGGACAAGAGTGCGCCCTGCCGTTGAAATGTCTTATAACGTGGTTGCTGTCCACGCTTGGAATATGGTTGGGGGTCAAAATGCCTTTAATTATCTGCAAAACTTCGGTTTTACAACCTTAAATGATTATGAAGCAAGCAATCCCGCTGCGGTTTTGGGTGGTCTTACCCATGGTGTCACCAATTTGGAAATGACAGCCGCCATGGGTGCAATCGCCAATGGTGGAATGTTGAACCAATCTATCTTTTACACCGTTGTACTTGATAGAAATGGCGAAATTCTTATTGACAACCGTAATTTGGATGCCACACAGGTTATACAGCGTAATTCTGCTTATATTTTGACTGATATTATGCGTGGTGTTGTATCTGGCGTTGGTACGGCTGGCCCTGCACGCTTCCCTAATATGGACATAGCTGGCAAAACAGGCACAACCCAAAATGGACGTGATTTGTACTTTGTAGGCTACACCCCATATTTTACGGCAGGTGTGTGGGTCGGGCATGACCGTGCAAGGGATTTGACCCACCATGTAACAGGTGCAAGACCTGACACCCGCCTGTGGCGTTATGTTATGGTGCAGGTGCATGAAGAAATGGAACACCGCCGTTTCGAGCGTCCGCCAGGTTTTGTCAATCACTCTGTTTGTTCCACGTCTGGGCTTTTGTCAACATCAGCCTGTGCTGGCACAACCACCGAACTTTTTGCACCAGGCACTGTGCCAATCCGCCATTGCGATTTGTGTGTTATGATAGAAGTGGAAGTTGAAACAGGTCTTTTGCCAAGTCAGTGGACACCAGCAGAAAGCCGTGTAATGCGTAGCTTTGTATTACGTGATAGAAGCCGCTGGCAAGAGGTTGCTGGCAATATTGGCATAGGGGATGCCCATAGGGAAGCCCCAACCGCCGTGTCCACCTTCTGGAACCCCTTTGTTGACAGTTATTACGGCGACTTTAACCACAACTATGACGGATATAATTATTATGACCATGGTTATCAAGGTGACGAACAAGATGGCAACTTTGTGCCACCAAACCAAGGCGACTTCTGGTTTCCGCCACCACCAGCCGGGGGATATGGACCAGCTTCACCAGTTACTGGCGAGCAAGAATATGCTTCGGGTGGCAATTTAACAACCAACTATGAACCATCAGAACCTAACGAACCAGAGGGATTGCTACCGCCATTCCAACCGCCTACGCAAACCCAGACGGATAGAGAACCGATAGTATGGCCTACTCCATAATGTTAGTAAAATCCCCGTGCAGTACAGACCAGTGCGGGGGTTTTTGGCAGAAATATAGGCTTGCTTTTACAAAAAATACATGGTATAATTTTAGTGCATTTAATTTTATAGAACAATTTTAGGAGGTAATGAAATGGAAAATGCTAATAAAAGCAGATTTTGGAAAAGTAAGGCGGCAATCACAGCCTTTGTGCTGGTTTTTGTTCTAGCGGCTGGTGCTGTTGGACTGCACGCTTTTAATGCTTGGTTTGGAACGGCACTTACCATCAACGATTCTTTTGAGAACTTTGGTGACGAGTTTGTTCAGCGTATCGAAACCACGCCTTTGACATCTATTTACAGGCTTAGCGAGGCGGGGCATGAAGGTGTTATAACTGCCGATGTAAATGTGCGTCAAGCTGGACTTTTCGGCATTAACGGCGACATTAATGCCCGTTTTTACAGCAGTATCGAAAACGAAAGTTTTGCACTTATGTTAAATGCCGCTGTAATGGGGATGGATTTTGATGCCCGTATGTTTGTTGACGGTGACAGCGTGGCGATTGGTTCTGATGCTTTCCTTGGAGATGGTAATTTTGGTGTGTTTTATGACACATTTAGAACCGATGCTCAAAACTTTTTTAACCTAATGGATTTAACTCAAAGAGATTTGGAAGATGTTGCCGAGGTTCTTGACCTTATGGCGGAGCAATTCCGCAATGCCTTTGCCTCTCTTAATGAGGATGGGGAACATAATATCCAACCTTATCTAACCATGCTTAACAACTTTATCAATTCTATTGAGCAAGACAGGTTAAACACCAGTGTAAATGGCGTTTCTGTAGAGCGCATTTCCCTCGAAATTCGCAACGATGACCTTGTGCGTTTGTTAAGTGACCTTTATGATATTATTGCTGAAGACAACTATATCCGTTTGTTAATGGACGCCAGGGATGCCCAAGACCCATGGATGCGTGCTGGTAATAGTTCTTTTGAATGGATGCTGGAAGATTTAAGGTATGCGGTTGAAGAACTACAAGACCTGGACGAAGAAATTCTTATCACTATCAACTTCTATATTGGCAACGGCAACCGCCTTGCACGTTTGTATCTAGGTGTTGATGTAGAAAACGATTATGTAGCTATTATTATGGATATGGGTACACATGCTTTAGACACATGGACTTTAGAAATAAGCAACACCCAAACATTCTTGCAAAAAGAAACCACCGAAACCATTTTGGTTGTGTGGACATTAACCGACCACGCTGGCACTTACGAAAACCGCATCACTGTAACATCCCCCAACTGGCGTGGCGAGATGGAAGCTGTGGCCTTCTACTCTATTTGGACACCAGTGGGCGGTGACTTTACCCTAGGTTTTGAAAACCAATGGGAAGATGATATGAGTTTTGGTGGCAACCTTGTTATAACCGACGATGCCATGACATTGCGTTTTGATGATATTGTCGTTGATGATGTTACCATTTCTATAGAAATTGGTGCAGAAGTGGGCGTTGCCCTACCACAAGCCACCTTTACAAATATCAGTGAATGGGACCAAGATTTGATTGACCACGTAGAACAGCAAATTGCTGCTTTTATGTTTATGGCTTCCTTGCTGGGGTTGGCACTGTAGTTCATTGCTAAAATGGAAAAACAACAACATAAAAACACCATTGCAAGCTTGACTGCAATGGTGTTTTTTCATCTGGTAGGGGCGGGCATTGCCCGTCCCATTTATGCAGACGATACCGCCCAAATCTATAGTGCCATCAGGCATGGGACGAGCAATGCTCGCCCCTACCAAGTTATGATTATGTTGATTAGTAGCAGGGCTA
>WQZZ01000138.1 GCA_009780485.1 Defluviitaleaceae bacterium
GCAACCCACAGGGAGCGTATGGCGGCAGAAATGAGTGAAAAAGTACCAGCGGCAGCAATGCAGGCAAATTTTGGTAAAAAATGGGATATGTCTAAAATAGCCAAGAAGAAGGAGGGGAAATAATATGTCAAATGTACCCACTTTGACGTTGGATTTGGGAGAAGCCCCACCAAAATATAATTTGCAGACAGCACAGGAAGAAGCGGCACGCCCAGCAGACCCACAATTTTCCATGGCGGCACTTAGCGAGGAAGAACAAACTGCCGTTAAAGGCTTCATTGGGCAAATCGACATTGGTAGCACTGCCGTTGTAATGAATTACGGTGTTAGCACCCAAAACAAAATTGCACAATTTTCCGACAATGTACTTGGTAATGTTCGCAACAAAGACATGGGCGAGGTTGGTCGTGACCTAACCAATCTTGTTGTAGAGCTTAAAACCTTTGACCCAGATGCTGGGCAAGCCACAGGCATTGGTAGATTTTTTAAGAACGCCCGCAAATCCGCCAGCCGTTTAATGGCTAATTTTTCCAAGGTTGAAACTAATATTGATAATATCACCCGCCAATTGCAAGGGCATCAACGCACTTTGCAAAAGGACGTTGCCATGCTGGAAGAAATGTTTAACCACAATATGGATTATTTGCGGGAGCTTACTTTGTATATTGTGGCAGGCAAAGAACGGTTGGAAGAATTCCGCACCAAGGACATTCCTGCCCAGCGTGAAATTGCTGAAAAAAGCGGGGATGAAGGGGATGCCCAAAGACTTGCCGACATGGTTGCCATGGCAGAGCGTTTTGAGAAAAAGCTACACGACTTAAAGCTAACCCGTATGATTTCTATACAAATGGCACCACAAATCCGCTTGGTGCAAAATAATGATGTTAGCTTAGTGGAACAAATTCAATCCAGCATTGTAAATTCTATACCCCTGTGGAAAAACCAGATGGTTATTGCCCTTGGACTGGCAAATGCAGAAAAAGCCTTGGCGGCACAAAATGCCGTGACGGACATGACAAATCAACTACTGATTAAAAACAGTGAACGATTAAAGCAATCCAGCATCGCCGTGGCAGAAGCCAGTCAGCGGGGTATTGTTTCTGTCGAAACCATCCAAGCTGTAAATACAAATTTAATTGATACTATAAATTCTGTTTTAGAAATTCAGCAAAAAGGGACAGAAAATCGTCGTTCTGCGGAAGTAGAGTTAACCAAAATCGAAGCCGACCTAAAACAAGCCATGCTAGAAACAGCCAGCCGTGCTTCGGTATAAAAATGAATTAGGTAGGGGCGAGCATTGCTCGCCCCAGTCCCTATGACGAAATCTAAAGAGGTGTAAAAGTTTTGAACAAAGACAGAAACTGGGATATTTTATTAATTGGTGGAGCTTCTGGCACTGGTAAAACAAAAATAGCTCGCCAATTGGCAACCCTTTACAACATTGACCTTGTTCGGGTGGACGACTTCCAAGTTCTACTTGAAGCACTAACCACCCCAGAAACATTTCCGACCCTTCACTACTGGTCGCAAAACCACAGATGGAAAAATGAAGGCGTGCAAAATGCAGTTCAGCGTCTGATTAATGTGGGACAAGCATTGTCACCAGGTTTATCCGCCGTGGTAAAAGACCATGTCGAAGAAAATATTCCTATGATTATGGAAGGCGACTTTATCCTACCCGAATTTGTTGCATCCGTGGCAAGCGAGCGGGTCAAATCCGTCTTTATCCACGAACCTTCAAAAGAGCAGATTATGCAAAACTTCCTCGCAAGGGAAGGGGACGAACAAGAATTTCGAGCAGAAATTAGCCATTCGTTCGGCAGATGGTTGGCTGATGAGTGTTCTAAACACAGCATTGCCACATTTGAAGCCCGACCTTGGGAAAGTTTGTTAGATAGGGTTGCTGGATATGTACAAAAATGAGAAAATGTAGGACTATGCCTATGAAAATGAGATAAAATACCCGCAAAACAAATAACAAAAGACGGGGGCAAGTGGTGAGGAATGGCATTTTCGGCATTTTAAGATGAATATTAATTCTAAGTATGTTTACACCTACAAGCTACATATCAATCAACGTCGTGAAATTTTAGTCGAGGGGAGATTCGACATTGTTTAAGGAAGGAACTCTATTAAAATACACACACGAAGAAGAAGTGCGGCTTATTTGTAAGCAAGGCGACTTTGTTTTGGCACGCCAATATTTGGGTGACATACATTTGCCTACGGGACGCATTGTTGCCAATGACCCTTTGGCTCACTTTGAAACGGAACCATTTAATGTATCCGTGATGCCAGGCAACTATCCCGTGTACTTATCTGTGGCTCACTTCCCACCCAGTGGTAAAGATGATGATGAAGGGGATAGCTTTGTTGCGCAGGCGATACTTCAGTTCAACAGCAAAAGACCCACAAAATGGGAAATGGCTGTACCCACGGGCGAACAGGCAGCGGCAGAGCTTGCCAACTTGGAGGAAGGCGATTATATAGGTTATGTGACGGACAGTGCCACAGGTGGTTTTATGGATAAAGCTGTGTCTGACAGGCTGGAAGAAATAATTGAAGAATTTTATGGCAAAATCCAAGGTGATTTTATAATGGCTTATGTTCCTAGCTATAGCTTTCTTTTAACCAATGTGCTTGGTGGAGAGTATGATGATTTTGCATGTTTTACCAGCGGGCGAGAAGATGGGTGCTTCCCGTCTTATTTTGGTTTAGACGAAGATGGGCAACCCTGTTGTCTTGTCACGGATTTTTGTACCATAGATTTTTAGGAGTTAAGGAGGTTCGCTACATGGATAAGTATAAAAGCCTGAAAGGCATTTTAACACTTCTCATTTTGGCATCAACCCTCTTTGTAATGTCGGGTTGCCAGAACCAAAACAACCAGACTGAGTACCGTTTGGAAAATGGTTGCCGATACCTATACGATTTTAACTATCTAATAACATTTATGGAAGATACCTCCCCTTATTTCGGGGTGGTGTATAGAAATTCTGGGGTAGATATTAGACAGACAGCGGTTGAAGCTATGGAGCGTATAGCCAGCAACCCCGATATGGACGAAAGTATTCTTTTCGATGAACTTTTTGACCTCTTTATTCCATTGATGGGAATTGCCCATGCACTAATTCTCGACTACTCGTCCTTTCACCATAATAGGATTTTGTATGGAAGCGAGTTTTTTGCTAATAACAATACATTTGGTGTCGGTAATCTTTTTTCTATTTTTAGTGCGGAAGCTTTGGAGAGTGCAAATTCTATAGGATTTTATCAACGCCAAACTGAAAGAGGCTGGAAGCCGTCTTTTAACGAGGAAGAATTTTTCTCCCACCTCTTCGAGTCTTGGGTTGACCCCAGTAACTTTCCTGCCCATCCTGCGTCAGATGGAGCAGTTGCCACCTATATAATCGAAGAAGGTAGGATTGCCTACATGAACATACCTTCATTTTTTCGTCAAAATTCAGAGGTGGAAAGGGCGAATTTGTTCGACTTCTACGCTTATATACAAGAATACGAACACCTCATTATAGACATTAGAAACAATACTGGTGGGTTTTCGGTGCTTTGGGAGAACGACATAATGTTGCCTTTGGGTGGCGACCTGCCCAGTGTGCCCTTATACACATTCTTCTCGGATAGTGAAATGGGGCAGATGTTTGCACGAATGTATACCGAGAACCATTTACAACGAAGGCGAATTATGGGTTCTGCGGGTATGCTCTCATTTATGTCTAATTATCCACGCCCACTGCCAATAGCGGAGTTTGCAGGCGAGGGGCGAATTGCCAACATAAATCAAAATGATTTGCAGAATTTAGGGTATGTAGTCCCTATGACCCAAAGCGTCGGCAACTTAAGACCTGAGTGGTACGTTCCAAATGTGCATTTCCAAGGTCAAATATGGCTTTTAATAAATCCCCTAAATGGGTCATCATCCTCTCTATTTGCTAGGCACGCAAAGGACACTGGTTTCGCCACTTTGGTTGGAGAGCAAACGAGCGGAAATTTTGGCGGTGGAGCATCACGTATTTTCATCTCCTTACCTAACACTGGCATCGTTGCCACTTGGGATACAGGCTACAAAACTGATATATACGGCAACTCTTGGGAGGAGTTTAGGGTCACTCCTCATTACGAAAACAGACAAGGCTTGGATGCCCTTCAGACCGCCCTTTGGCTTATAC
>WQZZ01000139.1 GCA_009780485.1 Defluviitaleaceae bacterium
CGCCCTCGACAACAAAATAATCATCTTCCAACTGGGTGATGGTGAATGGTCCATCCACCACCTTTTCTGGCTCAACAAAATCTTCGTGGAAGACGATTTCCTCTGGGGCATCTTTCACCAGTTGATGTACGGTTGCCATAAGCGGGTCAAGCCCTTGGTTGCTGGCAGCGGATATAGGGAAAAGTTGCCAACCATGCTTTGTGCAGTATTCTTCAATAGCGGAAATGTTCTCCTGTGCTTCGGGTATGTCCATTTTATTGGCAGCAATTATTTGTGGACGCTCCAAAAGCGTGGGGTCATATTCGCCAAGCTCACGGTTTATTTTTTCTATAGCATCAATAGGGTCGACCCCTTCAAGCCCGCTGGCATCCACCACATGGATAAACGCCTTTGTCCGCTCTACATGACGCAAAAAGTCCGTGCCAAGCCCCACGCCTTGACTTGCACCTTCCACAAGCCCAGGAATGTCAGCAAGCACAAAATCCTCCCCATAGCTGTTGCGTACAACACCGAGGTTGGGGGACAAGGTGGTAAAATGGTAATTAGCAATTTTTGGATTAGCATTTGTAACCATTGACAAAAGAGTGGACTTGCCCACATTAGGCAGACCAATCAGCCCCACATCTGCAAGGGTTTTAAGCTCCAAAATAACATCATAAGACTTGGATTCCCGCCCACGCTCCGCATATCTTGGGGCTTGGCGGGTGGGGGTTGCAAAATGTTGGTTGCCCCGCCCTCCTTTGCCACCTTTTATCAACGTGCGGGTTTCGCCAGCGGTGGACATATCAGCCATAATCTGCCCGCTTTCAGCCTCACGGATAACCGTTCCACGGGGAACGTCAATAACCACATTCTCAGCACCTTTGCCACTACGGTTTTTCTTCTCACCAGGCTTGCCATCTTCTGCCACAAACTTGCGTTTATAACGAAAGTCAAGCAAGGTGGACATATTGTCGTCCACCTGAAAAATAATGTCGCCACCACGACCACCATCACCGCCGTCTGGGCCACCATTTACAACATATTTGGCACGGTGGAAGGACACGTGTCCGTCCCCGCCCTTACCACCAGATATTTTGATTTTAACTTTATCAACAAACATAATTAATCACCTATTCAACATTATATCACAATTCATAACAAAAAGCCAGACCTAATTCTGGGGGTAGTGTAAACGGGAATGGGACGGGCAATGCCCGCCCCTACCATGTAATTTATATTTTTTGCAAAAAAGTATTGACAGACATAAAATTATGTCGTATACTGGAAGTGTTTCAACATGGGTACTGTAAAAAGTGCTTGCCTGCCAACATCCGCAAGATAAGTCAGGCAAGCACCAACCTACAGACCCAAACGAGCCTAAGGGATATTGTATCCTACCTTAGGTCTTCTTGTCAAGCACTTTTGACAACAAGGATATAGGAAAGGAGAGATGCCCCTATGGAAAACAAAAAGAAATTCCTAAAAGAAAGAGTTATCGACGAATTAAACAGAATTGTAATCCCAGCCGAAGCAAGAGACCTTTTATGCTTAGAAAAAGGCACAAAAGTCAATGTGTATGTTGAAGCCGACAAAATTATCATCGAAAGAATTGGAGAACCATGCCCGTCTTGCGGGCGTTAATGTAAAAAGGCGACCAATGGTCGCCTTTTTTAGTTCATCTATTGTAACAAATTGTCAGCAAACTCCCATAATGCGGGTAGTTCTAGTCCTTTTTGCCACCAAGCAACACCACCAAGATTATGCTGGTTTATCAAGGACATCTTTTCCCCTGTAGAGCGAAGACAGTTCAACCAAGCACTGGTGCGTAATTCTACACCGCCATGTTCGTGGTAAACCACAGCAACATATTGTCTTAATATATAATCCCACTCAAATTCGCCACCCATGCCCCGCATGATATTGTAACCAAACTGCATACCCACATCACGCACACGGCGGTATGGGTAAAATTCCGGATGAGTCCCGCCTGGCAAAAGCTCCCATTCTCCGCTGGACATATTAAACTGCTCTGTCCAAACTCTCATATAGGTAGGCAGACCAATTACGATTTGTTCTGCTGGCACACCCCAATCCAGTAGGTTTAACACGCCACTTTGCACAAATGGGAAGCTAGACACACTGCCTGCGGTTCTTGCACTTAAATAATGCTCGTCATATGACATGGTGACTAGGAAGTCAACGGTGGCGGCTGTGTCCTGATAATTTCGCCAGAAATTGAAATTTAGGGGGTTAAAAACCGCAACGGACAACACAGCACCAGCCTGTCGCATAGGTACGGACAGTTCACGTAAAAATTGGATGAAATGGTCAACTTCTGCTACTGTCCACGCTTCGTAGTCGATATTTATGCCGTCCCAATTATAGCGATGCACCATGTCCATGATTTGTGCAATGACAAAATCACGAATTTCAGCATCCATCAGCACAAGGCGGGCAGCTTCATTGCTGAACAGTTCTGGGGCTGCCCCTGCTGTAAAAAATGCGTCAGAAATCATGGGCCAAACCTCCATGCCATTGGCGTGCGCCCACTGTACATATTCACGGTTACCAAAGTTGATTATCGTACCGTCCATGCTTGGTCGGCAGAAATATAGCCAAGTTGGTGAAATAGCGTTGACACCTCGCATGGTGTACCAATTTGCTTGGTTTGAGGCAGCGGCAGGACTTGTCACCAAATGCCATGCCATGTTAATTGACCCGTCGAAGCTTGGGCGGGTAATGGGTCTGCGGGCTTGAAAAAAAGGTATTGGTGTTGATGTGCTGTGGGGGTCTAGTGTATCCCTTTGCACATATCCCATTAAGCCATTAGATAGCATGACACGAGTGAAATTGTTGCCAACATTGTTGAGCATGGTTACGTGGTCGCCTGCATTTACATGAGCCAGAATGGGGTGTTGCAATCCCGCACCAGTCCGCAAGGGTGTTGAATATAGGTCGTCATAACCCTCCGTTTCCATCTCCACACGATAGATGTTGACTGGAACTGGCGGGGTTACAATTAAAATGTTATATTCGGGCTGGAAATCGAAGTTAAAGGCATAGTATCGCTGTGATACCATTTCCATAGATAGAAAAGCCATGTCACCCACACGGCGTATTGGGGTCGCCAAAGGCTGTTCGCTAAAATTTACGGTAAATGTTGTTGCATCGGGTGTAAAGCGATGAATTTCCTGATAGTTACTGATGGATAAACGGTTGCTGTCTGCTTCCCAAAATATGTATCTGTCCACTTGTTGTCTTAAAAAGTTGGCTGGCAAATAAATTTGTCCATTAATAAGTTGCGGGGCGGGTACGGTCTGGATATATTCCCCATTCATAGCTATCAAAATATTGGTAGGATTAAAAATCCCAAAATGCTCAAAAAAGCCCACTTCTTCCATGTTTACAAAGTCTTCTTCCGATGTGTTGTTGCCACCACAGGCGACAAACACCGCCCCTAATGCCAAAATTCCTAATATCAAAATAAACCTTTTCAAAATCCCACTACCTTTCGTTTTAAGTTGCTGTATTAGCATAACACAAAGTTGCTCTCATTTCAAGACAATGTTGTAATGGCATCTTCTTTTGGTGTTCACGAACAAAATGAAAAGTAGTGACATTTGTCACTGGTGGGCGATAACGATAAATGTTAGAATGTATTTCTATAGAAAAAATAGAGGAGAAATGCGGAATGAAGGGTTTTATTAGGAAGCTTGCAACGGTTGGTCTTGTTGTACTAATTTTGGCATTGCCAATAACTACATTCGCACAAACAATAATAAGCAACGAAGCAGAAGAACACATATTAAGCGAACTAAGACGTGCAAATATCCCCAACGCCGCAGTTGCCGTGATGCAAAATGGCGAAACTTCATACATATTCAAGGATAGTACACAGGATACGCTATTTCAAATCGGCTCGGTTACGAAGTCTTTTACGGGCTTTGGCGTGCTGTTGCTTGAAGACATGGGGCTACTTTCTGTAAGCGACCCTGTAAACCGGCACTTGCCTTGGTTTGATGTGCGTTATAATGATATACCCGTGACAGTGACGATTTATAATCTTTTGCAACACAGAAGCGGTCTAACAAGTGACGAAAGACTTTTTCCAATGGCGAAAGTAACAGA
>WQZZ01000140.1 GCA_009780485.1 Defluviitaleaceae bacterium
AAAAGCCACGCAGGGTGGGCAAAGCTTCTCACACACGACCCACCCTGCGTGTCCCAGCCACATAAAATGAGACCTAGGATGAGTATACACCATCTAGGTCTGGTTTGCAACACCAAATTTCAGGCCAAAGAGAGGTGATTTTAATGGAGAACCAAAACAAAACCGACGAGCATCAACTATCGTAGCATGATTTACACAGACGCATGGAAAACGATATTCGATGCAATCACAAGGCTAACCACCATCGAAGAAGACTTAGGTGGAGAGAACGTCAAAGCCTTAGAAGAACTAGCCAAGTCAGCCGAAAGCGTCAAAGAAAAAACCTCAAAAACATAATTGGTAGGGGCGGGCATTGCCCGTCCCATTTCTGTTGGCACTATCATTTAGGGTTGGACGTTATCGTCTGCATAAGTGGGACGGGCAATGCCCGCCCCTACCATGTTGTATTTCAAGCCTATAAAGCGATAATAAAAAAATACGCCTTTACAATATATAAAGGCGTATTTTTATTATTGGTTGCGTTTATATGCGATAACGATGTTTCTATAAGGGTCGCTACCTTCGCTGTGGGTTATAATTTGCTTCTCACCTTGCAGGACGGCGTGGATAATACGACGCTCATAGGTACTCATAGGCTCCAGCGTAACAGGGCGTTTGGTCGCCTTAACTTTTCTGGCAATGTTCACCGCCAAATTCTCCAAAGACTCTTTACGTCGTCTGCGGTAATTTTCCGCATCCACCGTCACACTTAAAAACGGGGCTGTACCTTTGTTTACGGCAAGGCTCACCAAATACTGCAAAGAATCCAAGGTTTGCCCCCGCTTACCAATTAAAATTCCCATATTTTCGCCATTTAGCACAATGTCCATTGTTTTATCGGATATTTTCACTTCAATTTCCACCAAAAGCCCCATGGCAACGGTCATTTCCTTAATAAAGTCACGGGCGACCTTTTCTGGGTCATGTATAACAGTAACTTTCACCTTGGCGGGCTTTGCACCCATACCCAAAAACCCCTTGTTTCCAGCATCTACAATCTCAACTTCCACTTCATCACGGTTGACACCTAAATGTTTTAGAGCAGAAGCCACGGCTAAATCAACGGTTTTGTCCGTTTTCTCAATAAAGTTCACAATATACCTCCTAACTGCCGACTATCTTCTGTCGGCGTTCTTCTTGCCTCTTGGTTTTGATGGTGCATCCAATTTGTGTGAGAAAAACTTGTGGATGATAAGGTTTTGTCCAATCATAAATACGTTACCTGCCACCCAGTATATACCTACGGCGGAAGCCGCTTGTGTTGTGAAAAAACCAAAGGCTAGTGGCATAACAAACAGCATTATACGTTGCATCATCTTGGCTTGGTCGTCTTGTGCAGGGTTAATTTTTTGCATCTGCCAAGAGGAGTATGCCATGGTAAGCACTGCCAAAATCGGTATTATAATATAAGGGAAAGTCCAGCCTGTAGGCGTTACCATGTTAAGCCCCAAAAAGCTTTCAACACGTAACTTGGCTTCATAATAGTAACGAAGAGTGTCCAGTGACCCAGCTGAAATGTTTGCAACGGTGGCTTCTAACATTTCTTGGGTCAGTGGATTGAACATGCCATCACCAGCATGGTAGCGCAATGCGTAACCGTAGTTGGTGTAAATGTCAGCCACGGATTGACCTTCAAGAACACCAAAAATCACATTCCAGTCGTAACTTGTCATTACGTGTAAGGCACGGTTAAGGTCGTAAATATCATGGGTGTTGATAAACATTCCCGCTGGGCGGTACTGTTCTACAATCCCTGCCAACACATTGGTGTGGAAAGGAATGTCAATCAAAGTTTGGGACAAGGATGAATACACATCTGTAATGCTTGGGATAAACAAAAAGGCTCGCCCAAACACAGCAAACAAAGCGATAAATATAGGCATTGTAATCAACATTGGAAGACAGCTGGTAAGCATATTGACACCATGCTTTTGTTGTAAGGCTTGCTGTTCTGCCATCATTTTACGGCGAAGCTCTGGGTCTTTAGTATTGCCATACTTTTCACGGATTTTATCCATCTCAGGCTTCATTTTCGCCATTTTGCGAGAATTACGCATGGTGTTAAATTGCATGGGTGTCATGGCCCCACGAACGACCAAGGTGATTAGTATAATCGAAATCCCAAGGGCGTTTACTGGCGTAATAAAAGATACCATGTTAAAGAAGAAGTTTACAATATGTCCAAAAACAAAGGCGATTGGACCGATGATTGCCCCAGGTGGTTCTTGAATCATTCCAGCAAGCACTGGAAACTGCGTAAATAAATCCATTTAATCCTCCTTGCACCTTACCATAAGTGCTTTATAAAGCCTTTTTCAGGCACGAAATCAATGCCACCCTTAGCAAAAGGATTGCACCGTAAAAGTCTTAATGTAGCCAAAATACCCCCTGTGAAAAAACCGTGAACCCTCACAGCCTCATAGGCATATGCAGAGCAGGTGGGGTAATACTTACATCTTGGCAAAAAATGGGGCGAAACAATCCGCTGATAGCCCCTTATCAGTATCAAGAAAATTTTTGTTATAAACTTGTTCATTTCCATAAGCCCTGTCTTTTTAGTAAGTGACGCAAGGCAGACACAATTTCTTGATAGGTGGCGGTGGCAAGGTCTGGGCGTGGTAAAATGGCTATGTCATATCCATATGTAAGCCGACTTTCCATACCCCTATATGCCTCTTTGATACGCCGACGCAACAAATTACGCACCACCGCACCACCCATCTTTTTGCTGACAGATATGCCAAGACGATTTTGTTCCAGTCCGTTTTTTTCCACAAAAACAACAAGGCATTTGTTCCCAGCGGATTTGCCTTTTTTGTATAGATGTTGAAACTGGTCATTTTTTTGCAAAGATACGGTAAATTTCATAAGTGAGATTCCCGAAATTATGCGGTTAGCACCTTTCTGCCACGTTTGCGCCTTCTGGCAATAACATTGCGGCCGTTTTTGGTTCTCATACGCTTGCGGAAGCCATGAACCTTAGACCTTTGACGCTTTTTTGGTTGAAATGTCATTTTCATCAATATGCACCTCCTTCGACACATCAGTATACTACTTTTTCTTGTTCAAGTCAAGCCTTTTTCCACAATTTTGATGCAATAAATAATTCTGCAAAATTTTTCTGGTGTTTCGACGTGAAATTATACGGTTCGACAAAAGATTATGGTATTATCATATTTATGGTATTGAACTATATATTTACTAACTTTCACCAAATTTATCCTATTCTAAGGAGGAAGCATGAGAGAATTAATGTTCACAGTCAATTTTGAGGTAGAGCTAAGGTATTTTCGAACCCAAGACTATTTGGCTGAAGGGGATGGTAATGTGTGTTGCTACGGCATACAAGTTGAGAAATACATAGGTGACGAAATGACAGAAGAACAAGACATTGGCTTTGTTTCTGAAAGCAAGGAAGATGTTAACAAAATGATTTGTCTGCTTTCGAGGGGCTTTACAACACCCTTTTACCTTGGCGAAGTTGTAGACGAAATGGTTAGCAAAATGGACAGTAAGTATTAATTTTCTATTAATTTTATTAAATGTAGGATTTTGTTGTTGATTTAATCGTAAAGGGGTGGTATAATAACTTATTCCGTGTGTATTTTGCGTGGAATAAAACATGAATTGATTAGGACGTGTTTGCCGTGGAGCATTTAGCTATATCAGGAAAAAAGCCCTTAGTGGGCAAAGTAGACATAAGTGGGGCAAAAAACGCTGCCGTCGCAATTATTCCTGCCGCTTTGTGTGTGGGAAAGGTGCATACAATTGAAAATTTGCCAAAAATAGAAGATGTTCGTAAGTATATAGCGGTGTTGGAAGGCATGGGGGCAAAATGCCAGTTTTTAGACGACCATACCCTGCGGGTGGACGCTACGAAAGTCAATTCTGGCATCGCCATGCACGAAAACCTTAAAAGTATGCGTGCGTCTTACTATCTTATTGGGGCATTGCTTGGGCGTTTCAAAAAGGCCGTTGTGCCAATGCCTGGCGGTTGCAACTTTGGTTCTCGCCCAATT
>WQZZ01000141.1 GCA_009780485.1 Defluviitaleaceae bacterium
TTGCCTGCCAATTTGCCTTGGTGAAAATCTAGTTGTCCTATGGTGTGGGTAGTCATTTCTTCCGTTTGTGCTAAAATGTTGCGAATTTCAACTTCCATAGCTCCGATAATTCCAATCATTTGTGTTCCTCCTGTATTTGTTGTAGATTTTTTAGGGTTGTACGATGTGGTCTTTATAAATGGGACGGGCAATGCCCGCCCCTACCATTTGCGTATAGTTATCTTTTTATAGTCTTTGCATGGGGTGAAAATATCCATCTATAGTGCCGCTTTTTCTAGCAATTCTGCTAGTCGGGTTGCTTCGGCTTCGATTTCTTCTTTGTCCTCTCCCTCAATCATTACACGAACGAGGGGTTCTGTGCCAGATGGACGAATTAGCACACGCCCACGACCTTCAAATTTGGCATGAGAAGCATCGATTTCACTTTTGATAGAGGGGTCGTTTAATACCTTATATTTTAGGTTATTGGGAATTTTGGCGTTTTTAAGAGTTTGGGGCATCTTTTTCATCACAGTGTTAAGTTCTGACAGAGTTTTGCCTGTTTCTGACATGATTGCAGAAAGGATTAGTGCAGCTAGGATACCATCCCCTGTGGTTTGGTGGTTTAATTGGATAATATGACCGCTTTGTTCGCCACCTAAGACAAAGCCACCCTCTCGCATCCGCTCCACCACATAACGGTCGCCAACACTTGTTTGCTCTACATTAAAACCATGCTCTTTAGATGCCTTAATCAGCCCTAAATTGGACATAACAGTTGCAACTAGCGTATTGTGCTTTAACTGACCCTTACTAATCATATGGGTAGCGATAATGGACATTATCATATCCCCGTCCAGCGCATTTCCAAACTCATCAACAGCAAGGCAACGGTCGCCGTCACCATCAAAGGCGAAGCCAGCATTTACTTCGTTTTTGCCAACAAAATCCGCCAAAGTTTCCATGTGTGTAGAACCGCACTCGTCGTTAATGTTGATACCGTCAGGCGTATCGCCCATTATATGTAGTTTTGCTCCAAGTTCCCCAAAAATTTTTGGTGCAACTTCATATGTAGCTCCGTTTGCACAATCCAAAGCGAGTACAAGACCCGAAAAGTTTGCATTTCCTACACATTTCTTCAAAAAATCTACGTAGTAGGGCAAGGCGTCTTGTGTGGATAAAAGTCGCCCAACATCTGACCCGCTGGGTAAGTCCACATCATCAAGGTTCTGCATTTGGTCCATAATTTCATTTTCGATTTCATCGGGCAATTTATATCCGCTACCATCAAAAAATTTTATACCATTATCAAAAAAAGGATTGTGTGAAGCAGAAACCATAACCCCAGCAGAAGCATTGTGTTTTTCTAGCAATGCTGCAATGGCAGGGGTGGGCAAAACACCCAAGTTTATAACATCTGCCCCAACAGAGCAAAAGCCCGCCGTAAGTGCTGCCACCAACATATGGCTGGATAGTCGTGTGTCTTGTGCCATCAAAATCCGTGGGCGTTCGCAAGTTTTGGCAAGCACCAAAGCTCCTGCCTGTCCCACTTCAAAGGCAAGTTTGGCCGTCAGCTCTTTATTAGCAAGCCCTCTAATTCCATCTGTTCCGAATTTCATAAAATCCTCCCTCTCTAATATATCTAATCATCCTCATCTATTTCCTCGTAGTCATCATACTCTTGGTAATAGCCTTCTTCTGGTTCGTCTTCTGGATATACTTCATCATCGTCCTCTGCTGGCGGAATGTAGTCGCCCCCTCCTTGTAGGTCGCCAATGCGCACGGTTATGGTGGGGGTTTCACCAACAATGGTTGCCCCAAGGGGCAAGCCCACGCTAAGGTTGATTGTGTGTTCTCCTTCACCCCGCCCGAATAGGCTGGCAGAAGCACCAACATTACTAATCCCCGCTAAAATGCTTTCAAGGGCAGACACAGTAAAAGTAATACTTTCCGTTAAAACTTGGAAATTAGATGACCCTACAAAACTTACATTTTCTGCAAACACAGTAAATTCCCTTTGTCCAATTGGTTCGATAATTACTTGAGCTGTTGCTATGTTTTGGTCAGCATTTACCAAAAACACACCATCAGGCAGGTACTGGCTAATGTCAAATTCCATTTCAAAACCAGTGGTTGCACCATTTAGTGCAATTGGTGGCAAAGCAATCGGTATTAAGGTTTCGATAGCATCACTGCTTCCTGCCACTTCAAATTGTGCAGGGGTAACATTTATTGGCCCGATGCCAAAGCCGCTACCAATGTCTCCCTCATGTGTCATTGGTAAAATTTGTGCGGTACCACTACGAAAAACGGGTATGCTGACGGTGATGCCACCAAAAGGACGCACGTTTTCGTTATCAAACAACTCACCATAAATATCAAGGGCAATAGGTTGTTGGTTGGGGCGATGAATGGATGCGTCAGTTCCTTCTATGTCGACCTCTAACAGCAATCTATCAATTTGGTTTAGTAGTTTTGATGGCCCACGCATTGTTAACACATTAGGACGAATATGGGAATCTTGTTCTATGAGAATATAACCCTCTGCTGGCTGTCCCGTCACCTGAAAATCTACAAAAAATTCCCGACTTGTAATGGTGTCCAGATACAAGGCTATAGATGATGGACTGTGAGAGCGAAAGTCAACCCCATCTCCGAAATTACCAGACACCCCGATATGAACATTAAGACTGTCGTCAGTAGTAGCAGAATCGAGGATATGAGATAGTGATAAGTCAATATATGCCACAAGGCTCGCACTCAATGCATCCACGTGTTGGTTATTGCCCCGCACCTGCACTGTCACATATTGCTGGCGTAACTGCTCCGCATTTTCCAGAAAAAAATGGTTACCACTTCTAGCTAAGGCTTCTTCGTTAAGCAGGGTTAAGCGTACCACTAATTCCTGTGTACGTACAGGGTCTTGAAAATTAAGAATAAGAAACCAAACCACCACAGCAATAAGAATAGCCCCAATTTTAAGGGGCAGATTGGTAACGAACAAGTCTTTTAGTTTTGATATAAGATTGTCCATGACGGTTATCCTTTCTTCTTCTTTTTGCGTGGTCTGCGGGCTTTGCTTGGGCTAATCCCTGACATTAGCATATTTTTCACCTCGTCTTGGGACAGGGCTTGGTAAAGCTTTCCGTCTTTGGCTACGGAAATATTCCCGCTTTCCTCTGAAACCACAAGGGCATAAGCGTCGCTGTTTTCGGATGCACCAACGGCGGCACGGTGTCGTGTTCCGAGGTCGCCACCTAAATCTTTGCTAGTCAAAGGCAAAATGCAGGCGGCAGACTTTACACGACCCTTGGCAATTAAAACAGCCCCGTCATGTAGCGGGGTTTTATCCTCAAAAATACTTAAAAGCAGTTGGCTGGATACCACAGCATCAATGGGTACGCCTGTGGCTTCTAAATCCCCTAAGGGAGTTTCTTGTTCGATTATAATTAACGCACCTGTCCGTGCCATGGACATACGCACGGCTGCGGATACAATTTCTTCAATGCTGGTAGTGGGTGTGTCGGTTTTCTCCTCCTCTACCAACAAGGACAGAAAGGGAATTCGTCGCCCTTTGCCCATACGCTCCAAGGCACGACGCACCTCGGGCTGGAAAACCACGATTAAAGCAATTACGGCAAAAACAAGGGTTTGGTCGATAAGCCACTGGGTTACGTGCATATCAAAAATTTCTGCCGCCAGATAAACAATTGCAAGGGTGATAATGCCCTTAAACAACGCCCATGCACGGGTTTGTTTTATCCAGCTTAACAGCTTGTAAACAACAAAAGCAATCAACCCAATGTCTAAAAGGGATGTAAATGTAAAAGAAGGCATGACAAAGCTTGGAAGATTAAGCAAACTTGAAATTTGTTCGGCCACAGCACCACCCTCTCATCATCAACATGGACTTTCCTAATATTATACTACTCACGTTGTGCCTTGTCAATACAAAA
>WQZZ01000142.1 GCA_009780485.1 Defluviitaleaceae bacterium
ACTTCTTATAGAATTGCATTATTAGTTTTTCCAGCAAGCATGACTGCGGCTACTGTGGCTGTATGGATAGCACTGGCGTATTCTTTGTTCTCTATGTGGACTAAAATATTTGTAAGCTCTAAGTAAACGTGTCTCGGGTATGCGTTGACAAATAAAATAATGCAACTGTACATACGGTAGGGGCGGGCATTGCCCGTCCCATGCCTGCTGGCAATATTCTTTAGGGTTGGACGGTATCGTCTGCATAAGTGGGACGGGCAATGCCCGCCCCTACCAGATTGTTGTGGTGTAATTGCATAAAATAAAATCAACCCCCTGTTGCGGAAGGTTCTGCAACAGGGGGTTGATTTTATTTTTGTGGGACAGTCAAAATTCCGCCACAATGGGAAATTTGCTGGTAATGCCAGCTAAAATCCTTTAAGTGCGGAGACAAGGCTTCCATTACAAAGTAAAATTCATCATCATCCCATGCGTCACCACTATCATCACGGCAAGCATTTTGTGCTTCTTCGGTTTCAAAAGCAATGTCACCAATGATAATTTTGCCATCTGGTGCAAGAAAATTTACCGCATCTTGTATGAAGGTGATTTTTGCTTCATCCTCCAGATGGTGAATGGCATAGGTGGATATGATAAAGTCAAATTTCTGCTCTGCAAGCTGGATGGGAAAACCATCACCAAAATCATGCCTAATTAACACGGCATCTGGCACACGAGAGGCGGCAATATCAAGCATTTTCTGGGAAAAGTCAATCCCAGTAACTTTATTACCACCCTCAGCCAGCTTTTTGGCAAGCACACCTGTGCCAATGCCAATGTCCAGCACATTACAAGAACCCCGCTCTATTATCATGGCATAAATGCGTCCCAAAATTTCTTTATAGCCTGCGAAGGGATATTCATTATCATCGTCAATCATATCAACGTCGGCGTCATAACCATCCGCCCATAAGTCAAAACCTTTATTACTTAACATCTTACCTTCTTTCTTTGCAGTTCAACGAACTGACAGTCCATTACCCTCAGCTATCACAGGTTTTGGGTTCGATTGGATGAAAGCCGATGTCTGCAATCTCATCTTGTATTTCTTTTAGCGAAACAACGGAAGGGTCAAAAGAAACCGACACCTTGTTTCTGGCAGAATTGGCAGTTGCCTCCTCCACACCTAGGTCTTTCAGTGCGTTCACGACGCTTTGTTCGCAACGACCTCAAGACATTCCTATAACATCAAAAACAATCTTTTCCATAGTATATCCATCCTCTCTTTAGATGTAGTTGTGAATAGTATACCAAAAACATATAAAAAATGCAAGAAAAACTTCTTGACAGGTGTTTAATGAATATTGTATAATTGTGTCGGTGACTGGTTTTTCCTTGAAACAAAAAACCACGTAGGGCGGGTCTAGTTTGAACACAACCCCCGCCCTACGTGCCACAGTCACGTAATACACGACCTAGAATGGATTATACCCCATCTAGGTCTGGTTTGCAACACCAAATTTGACCTAGGAGGTGAACCGAATGGAAAATCAGGACACAAACAACAAAATCAATCACCGTAGCATGATGCAAACAGATGCTTGGACACAAATATTCGATTTGATTTCAAGACTTGTAACCATTGAAGAAAATTTATACGGTAAGAATGTTTACGACTTACAAGAACTATATGACTTCGCTGAAGAAATCGAGAGAAGAACTTTAGGTTTAGTAAAACCCAAGCTTAAAGTTAAACCCCTAAGACTTTGTGCAGGTAATGACGAACCCATTATGTAACCGCATACGGTTTAACGCCCTTTTGTTAGAGGGGCGTTTTCTTTTGATAAAATTTTTCTTGACAGACTTGGGATTTTATGGTACATTTAAGATGAAGTTAGCGTTTATTGGCGAAAAGGTCGCTTGGGGCTTGGAAAAATCCCCATTCAGGTTCAAATCCTGTAAGTGCTTGGCTGGTAACACCAGCAAACCCACCCCATTTTGATTTATACCCCCCTTTCTGCACCAGCGCCCCCCTGCGTTGGTGCAATTTTTACTTTTTCACACTTTTGCATAATTTTGCGACAGTAACCAACAATATTTCTACCCGACTTGTGGAGGTGGTTACAGTGGTGCAGGTTTTGTTTGGTTTGGCAGTTGCCCCAGCTTTAATTTGCGGGGTTTATATGTATATCCGTGATAAATATGAACATGAGCCGTTACGGCTTTTGTTTGCTGGGCTTTTGGCGGGTGCAATAATCACATTCCCCATAATGCGTACATCTGGGTTTATAGCGGGTTTTACACCAGTTTTGGGGCAGATGGGCGAGGCTGTGTTTACGTCTTTTGCGGTGGCTGGGTTTACGGAAGAAGCCTTCAAATTTGCTGCCCTATACTTTCTAATTTGGCGAAACCGCAATCTTAACGAACCTGTAGACGGCATTGTTTACGCTGTTTTTATATCCCTAGGGTTTGCCATGGTGGAAAATGTCTTATATGTGTTTCACCCGCAGATGGGCGGGTTTGAAACGGCATTTATGCGTGCATTGGTTTCTGTGCCTTCCCATGGATTTTTTGGTGTCATCATGGGATATTTCTTCGCCCTTGCCAAGTTTGAGCCAGAACGGCGAACACGTCACATGATAATGGCTTTTTTAGCACCATGGATTGTCCACGGAATATACAACAGCCTGCTTCTTAGCGGACAAGCGTGGTTGATGGTCGCCTTCGTACCTTTCCTTGTAGTTTTTTGGTTAGACGGCTTACGAAAAATAAAAAGACACCTTTCGGCATCACCTTTCAAAAATAATGCTTGAAAAATTTTCTAAGACAGTGTATAATGAATTATTAGACATGCCAAGCATAGGATTTATGAGGTACGATTATGGCAGAAACTGTTAGTTGCGGGGGTGTGGTGATACACAAGGGGCGTGTGCTTCTGTTGTACAAAAACCAAAGTCGAAAATATACAGGCTGGGTGTTGCCCAAAGGAACGGTGGAAGGTAAGGAAAACCTACGCCAAACCGCCGTACGTGAGGTTAAAGAGGAAGCCAAGGTGTTTGCCAAAATATTAAAGTATTTAGGCAATACCCAATATACCTTTCGTGGGGCAATGGACACGGTGGAAAAAACCGTACATTGGTACTTAATGTCCGCTGGCTCCCATTACTGTAGCCCACAGCAAGAGGAGCATTTTACAGACGCTGGTTTTTACAAAAAGCATGAAGCCTATCATTTGCTTAAATTTCAAGATGAAAAGCAAATTATCCTACGGGCTTACGACGAGTATGAAATTTTGCGAAAAAAAGCCGAAACAAACAAGGCAATTCGCAGAAACAATAATTAAAATTAAAATTTTTTGAGAGAGGTGCATATGATGCAAATTAAAAAGTACATCCATGACCACATGCCTTATTACTACAAAGCAGGTAAAGGCATTGTTAAAAACAAAAAAGCGTGGTACAAAAACCCATTGGTTATCACCCTTGCAATTATCCTTGGGGCTGCCCTTTTGGCTGGTCTTGTTGTTGGGCTTGTAAAATGGCTTAAAAAAGACGACGACATTTTGGATGATGATTGGCTATTGGAAGATGATGACGATGTTTTCTTGTACCCAACAGACAGCGACTTTGCTGACGAAGAGCAGTAAAACAAATGCCCAACGTGCCTTTGAAGTTCATAGGCACGTTTTTGTATTTGTACAACAAAAAATGACATTGAAATGCTTGACAAAGAATTGTCCTTATGGTACAATATGGCTAGTTAGTTTAAGAGCCTATTTTATAGGTTCTGGGTATGTGTGCAACCTGCAGGGATTTTGGTACTTCTAATTACTTTTACTCGCGCCAGCCTAGCTCTCTCAACTCCAAAATGGGGGGGGGGGGGGGG
>WQZZ01000143.1 GCA_009780485.1 Defluviitaleaceae bacterium
CGTAAAAAAGCTGTGCAAAGCGAAAAGGACAGCTATTTGCCAAGTAAAAAAGCTTTGGAAGTTTCTGTTGCCCGCAAGGCATACAAGGCAACCCCTGATGTAAATGCCGACCGTGTTGCCTCCCTTAAAGCACAAATCGAAGCGGGAACTTATGAAATTTCCCCATGGGACATTGCTTCTAAAATGGTTGATGCGAAAATCTAGGGTGCGACCCAGAATGCACCCTAGATTTTCATGCCAATGAAAGCACACCCAACTTAATATCGTAAAGCTTAATATGAAAAAATTTCCAAATTAAAAATTAAATAATAGCACAACAAAAGAGGATTAGCTTATGGCAGGATTAATAACCGACTTAATAAATGTAATAGAAGGGCAAACCGCACTTTTTAAGCAGGTTATTGCCCTTTCTTCTGGTAAAAGGGAATTTATAATCAAAAATGACATAGAGGGCTTGCGGGGTATTGTTGCAAAGGAAAATGAAATTGTGCCAAAAGCCTTAAAGGGTGACAAGGAGCGGGAACGGATAATGGCAGACATTGCCACCGTGCTGAATAAGAAAAAAGATGAACTTACCTTGTCCCTTCTGGCAGAATTAACAGAGGGACAACCCGAAAACCCCACCTATAAAATTGCTGTAGAAGAGTTTATACTAGCACTTGACGAAATGAAGGAAGCTAATGATGCAAATAAGATATTAATAGAAAGCGCACTGGAATATTTGGAGTTTAACATGAACATCGTACACTCTAGCATGGATGCGGGACCAGTGGGATACAGTGATACTTTAGACGAAGGCCATGAACCTGGAAGTTTTCTGGATACAAGGTCGTAATATCCACAACCAAGTCTTTACCTAGGGGGAAGTAAATATGAGCATGTCAGGTCTACACGCTGCTGTTAGTGGTATGAGAGCGGCACAGACTAATTTATATGTAACGGGTCATAACATGGCAAACCACTCTACCCGTGGTTTTACCCGCCAAATGGTTCACCAAGCACATTTTAACAGCAGAACCATTGGTATGTCTGCCATGCAAGGTCCAATGCAAATTGGTCTTGGTACAAGCATGAATGGTATACGCCAAGTGCGTGACCATTTTTTGGACGTTCGTTTTCGTGAAACCGTTCCACGTCTTGCCTATTGGGAAGTGCGTACTGGCGCACACATGGAAATGGACGCTATTTTTGGTGAATTGGAAGGGCATTATCGTCTGCACGTTTCTTTGGAGCAGTTGAATGCAGCTCTCAATGAGCTGATTAACGATACGCCGTCCCGTGAAACAAGGTCTAATTTTGTGGCACAAGCAAACACCTTTATTGACAGGGCAAATGCGGCACAGCGTGCCACCTTGGAATACCAAATCCAATTAGACCAAGATATTCGCCGTTCTGTTCAGCGTGTAAACCAACTTTTGACAGATATACATGATTTGAACCAGCGTATCATGCGTGAGCGTGCATTTGGGCAAAACCCTAATGATTTTATGGACTTGCGAAACAATGCACTGGATGAGCTGGCAACTATAATAGATATTACTTTTATAGAAGTACCAGGTGGCTCTGTAAATATTATGACGGCTCATGGCGGTCAACAATTGCTTATGAATGGTTTTATAAACCATCTTGGTCTGCGTCAAGCCGCCCCCATGTCGTCATTTGTTGAGCCTGTTTTCACCAGTCAAGACCGTGTGTTGGAGTTTCACGAATCTGCACCAGCGCTTTTTAACTGGAACAGCCTTTCTCGCAACTACACAATGGGTAATGGCGGACAAATGGGTAGCCTTTTGTCTATGCTAAGTAGCCGTGGTTTGACCCATACCAATTATAGAAGCCATCCAGTGGAGGAAGCCATTGACATACAAAACCGTGTAGATATGACGGGGGCAATTTCTGCCCTTATGCCCGTGGCCGTTCCACCTTCACTTGCAGATTTTAACACGATTTTAACCCAATGGAATGATTTTCTTGCCAATGCGGACTTCGGTGGTTTTGCACCGCCTAACACAAACCGCACCTTTCAGCAAGTTGTCATGTCCTCTCGTTTTGAACGTCCATCAGACATAAACGCACAAATCGCTTCTGAGCTTGCGGCACACGCACCAGGCATCAATCCTACTTCTATTGAAGATGCAAGGTTAAGTGTTGCACAGGCTTTAGCTATTGGTGATATTACAGCAGAGGAAGCGGCACAAATGAACATTTTCCTTAACAGCATGGAAAGCACCCGCCCAGGGGGCAACTTTGCCGTTGAAATTATGCAGGATTTTGACCTTGTACCCATGCGTCGCTTTGATATGAACCACGGCGTCATCCCCCAGATACAATCTCAATTTGATACGCTTGTAAACACCATGGTAAATATGTTTAACGATAACCTTACCCAGCCGTTTTATGTAAATGGTGTAAACATGGGTTTGCCACGCAACGAACACGGGTATTATCATGGGCAAATTGTACCTCCGTCCACAACCCCGTGGGACTTGCGATTATTTGTGCAAATTCGTGAAGGCGAGGGTTATACACTTGGCAATCTTCGTATTAACCCCTTGTACTCATTGCAAGGTGGTGGCTCGCATTTGCCTCTAGCCTTTGAAGGTGAGTCTGATAACCGCTTGCTACTACACATGATGAACCAATGGAACAGCCCAATTGTGCAGTTTAACAACTGGGAGCCAAAAAGCTTCAATTTCTTCTACCGTAATATGATTACGGAAATGGGTACAGGCGGGGCAGAGGCTCTTAGCCATATGAGAGCAACCGTCGAAGAAGTAGAAATGGTGCAACACCGCAGAATGAGTGTGTCTGCCGTGTCTTTGGAAGAAGAAATGGCAAGTATGATACGTTTCCAGCACGCATACAACTCGTCTGCCAGAATGATAAGTATGCTAGACAGTATGTTGGAAACTTTAATAAATGTTGGTAGATAAATAAGAGATTTTAATAAATAAGGGATTTTAATGGAAGTGCCAAGGACGGCAAAAATACTTGATAATTTAAGGAGTGAATTATATGCCTTCAGCCTTCTTTGGTCTTCATGTGGCAACATCTGCCATGCGTACATCTCGTGCTAATTTGCACACAATTTCTCACAATATTGCAAATGCAGAAACCCAAGGTTTTTCTCGTCAGGTGGCGATACAACAAGCCACAACCCCATTGCGTGGTGCAATGGGACGTGGGATGATTGGTACAGGTTCTGACATTGTAAGCATCAACCAAATTCGTAACCAATTTTTAGATGGTAAGTTTTGGGCAAACAACTCTGTCCTTGGGCAATTTAGCAAAAAGTATAATGTCCTTTCTCTGGTGCAAGGTATCTTGCACGAAGCTCCAGGGGTTGGTATTTCTCACAATGTAAATGACGTTTTTGCAAGGATTTCGGAGCTTGGCACAAATGCGGGCGACCTTACATATCGCCGTAACTTGTTGTCCAGCTTAGAAACTTTCGGCGTAACCGTAAACAATGCCTACAGCCAACTGCGTCAACAACAAGCGGACCTTAACCAAGAAATGAGTGTGGTTGTAGGTACAATTAACAGCCTTGGTCGCCAAATTACGGCACTTAACCGTCAAATATCTGTTTTGGAGCTGGATGGTAGCAATGCCAACGACCTGCGTGACCAAAGGGCGTTGCTTATC
>WQZZ01000144.1 GCA_009780485.1 Defluviitaleaceae bacterium
ATTACGCACAATTTCTTCCACATCCACATAGCAACTTGTGGTTATCTCACCTGTAACAAAAACCATGCCCGTTGTTGCCATGGTTTCGCAGGCAACACGTGCCTTTGGGTCTTGTGCTAAAATCGCATCCAAAACCGCATCAGATATTTGGTCGCACATCTTATCAGGATGCCCGCGGGTTACGGATTCTGATGTAAAAAGTTTTTTCATTTGTATCTTCCCTTCCTATCGCAATTTACACAAAACGATTTTCTTAAAAACTTAGCAATAAATTTATAAAATCATGTTTCTGACATAACTGGGAAGCGGTACTTTTCTGGCAAATCCCAATCACCCTTGATAAAGAACGGTTCTTTATCTGTGTCTTGCAAAACCCACGTAGGTTCTACGCCAAGCCAATCTGGGCAAAATCCAAATTCTACTGTATCAACGCCCGCAAACGGAAGCTCTTGTTTAATTAACTCAAATGCTACTGGTTTTTTTGCGATAACATCAGCCAAAAGTAGTCTTTTGTCCTTTTGTTTAGCAATCACAACAATATCAAGGCTAGGCAGATGGTATATATGATTGCTGTAACTCGCCATCAAGTGAAACATTTGTATTGGTTGTGAATTTATGCAATCCACAATATTCGAGCGACATCTTTCACCATTCAGAACACTAACAAAAGACGGGTCATCAAAATTATATTTTATTGCTTTTGCAGGGTCGTTATCTATTTTTAACCCAATCTCTGGTTTGTACATCGGGGCTTGCTTAAAGCCGAAGCGAGGGTAAAAACCCACAACGCTTGGATTGGCGTATAGATATACTGGTGTATTTGGGTAAAGCGAAAGGATGTGTTCCATCAACATCCGTGACAAACCTCTGCCTCTTGCGCTTTTACGTGTTGCCACCGCACCAAGCTGTATAGCTTGTAAGCCCTTACCATTAATAACTATGTCGGCTTTATAAACACACACATTGGACAGCATCACGCCATTTTCTACAATTGAATGGCTTTCATAGCAGTTTTCCCAAGGTAGGTGTTCAAACCAAGGTGCAAAAGAAAACCCAAACACATCTTGAATTAAGTCGTTAAACATGGTTTCGTATGCTGGATTATTTCTATTGTTAAATATTATTTCCAAAATTTAATCACTCCCACTCCACAGTCCCTGGTGGCTTTGAAGTAATGTCGTAAACCACACGGCTAACCCCGTCCACTTCCGCCACTATACGGTTTGCAATTTTGGCAAGGACTTCATGTGGGATAGGACAGTAGGTTGCCGTCATAAAGTCTTGTGTGTTAATGGCACGGACAGCAATTACTGGGTCATAGATACGTGTGTGGTTTTTAATGCCCACGGAAGGGGTGTTGGTCAGCACGCAAAAATATTGTTGTGGGACAGGTTTGACATTTGCTTCAATTTCCCCAGTTACAATGTGGTCGGCAGCCCTAAGGGTATCAAGTTTTTGTTTGGTAAGGTCGCCGATAACACGGACGGCAAGACCAGGACCTGGGAAGGGCTGACGATTTACAATTGCTTCTGGCAAGCCCAATTTTGCACCCAGCTTGCGAACTTCGTCCTTGAAAAGCCCCGCCAGTGGCTCGATAACCTTTTCAAATCCTAATTTTTCGGGCAGACCACCCACATTATGATGGGATTTGACTAGGTTGCCATAATCTCCCCCACTCTCCACAATATCGGGGTAAATTGTGCCTTGGGCAAAGAAGGGTATGTCACCCAGCTTTTTAGCTTCTTCTTCAAAAACCGCAATAAATTCATGTCCGATGATTTTGCGTTTTTGTTCGGGGTCTGTCACCCCTGCCACCTTGGCAAGAAAACGGCTTTCAGCGTCGATGCTGACGAAATTAATGTCCTGCCCCTCAAAAGCCTTGGCTATGGCTTCAGGCTCTCCGTGACGCATAAATCCATGGTCTACAAAAATGGCATTGATTTGCCCTGGTATTGCTTTGACAAGCAGGGAAGCACATACAGAGCTATCCACACCGCCAGATAGGGCAAGCAGCACCCTCTGACTACCAACTGCTTGGCGAATTTCTGCAACTTTCTGCTCCAAATAACTATCCACGTCATAATCCCCACGTGCTTTACACTCACCCATGACGAAATTTTGCAAATCATCATGTTTGTCCGTTACGGGTATGCCTAACTTGCGTATTTCTGGGTCGCAATTGCCCGCATCCCCTGTTAAAATAATACCAATCGGGGCAAGTTCTTTAATTTTTTCTACAGAAAATCTACTTGGGCGAATTTCCGAATAAACCCCTAAATCACGCACTTGCCTAGCCACCAATTCCCTGTTAGCTCCACCAAAATCTAGCACCAAAACCATTTGTTGTTTCATCATACCTCTACCGTCCCTTCAAAAACTTTTACGCAGTCGCCTGTCATCCAGACTGTGTCTTTTGTGTATTTTATTATTAAACTGCCCCCCCGAAGGTCAACAGTAATATCCGTGTCCATGTCGCAATGCCCATTAAGCACCGCCGCTACGGCTGCCGCACAAGCTCCTGTACCGCAAGCCATTGTTTCCCCGCTTCCCCGCTCCCAAACCCGCATTTTAAGGTGGTTTCGGGATATTATATGCACAAATTCCGTGTTTACACGGTTGGGGAAAATCGTGGCGTTCTCCATGGGAGGTCCGATTTTCTCTAAATCCAAATCATCAATTTCATCCATAAAAATTACAGCGTGGGGGTTACCCATAGATACACAGGTAATTGAATATCCCATATATTCACGGTTTATCACGGTATCACCGTCTAAATTTACAGGAATGTCAGCAGATTTCAAAATCGCCTGCCCCATATCTACCCGTGCAGAATGTGCCACATAATCATCAGCAAAAACCGTTATAGCCTTAATTCCGCTGGCGGTTTCTATAAGCATATCGGCAGGGGCAACCTGTTCATCAAACAAAAGCTTAGCAACGCAACGGATGGCATTACCACACATCGCCCCTTCGCTACCGTCCGCATTAAACATTTGCATCCTAGCGTGGGCGGTTTCAGAAGGTAAAACAAGCACAATGCCATCCGCCCCAATGCCCTTATGGCGGTCGCAAAGCCCAAAAAGTCCCATGCCATGAGGGTCAGCCAACCGTCCCCTAAAACCGCTAAAGTAAATATAATCATTACCGCAACCGTGCATCTTCACAAAATTAATCTGAATACAAATCACCCCTTGCAGTATTCTAACACAGCAAGGGATTTTTGTAAATATGAACTTTCTCCAAAATCCTATTGACAAGCCTCGACAATTATGTATATAATGGTATTAGCTTTATTTCCTTTATGATTGGCTTCGGAAACAAACACGCTGGGTGGTAAATCCCTAACAAAGACCCACCCAGCGTGCCTCCCAAGCCAAACAAATGACCTAGTGACATTCTACCTCACTTAGGTCTATTAGTCAAGCACTAAAAACTACCTAAGTGAAAGAGGTGAGAAAAGTCATGGAAAAAGTCCCAAGTTTTTATCAATTAGCTCTAAAAAATGAACTTGATAATATTCATCGCTCTCTTTTCAAAATTGACGTTATTCTAGTCTGTGGTTATCCAGAAGAATGTGAACCCGAAGATTACGAAAAAGCTACATCAGCAATCGATGATACAAAAGA
>WQZZ01000145.1 GCA_009780485.1 Defluviitaleaceae bacterium
GCAATTGTTATGGTTGGCGGAAACATTCGCCACCAAACCCGTGTAATGACAACCACCATAGCCATGGATGTACAACGTGGTTTTCGTGACCAGGCAATTCAGTTAGGTATCATCTTAATGCTTATTGCTTTTATCATACAAATTATTGCGGACTTTTTACGAAGAAGGGAGCGGCGTGCGGATGAAAATTTCTAGACTGACAAAGAGTTTTGAACGGTTTAGTTTGGACTGGAACCGCACAGACATCCTCGGCAGCAAAATTTACGGTATTATTGGGGCAAATGGCTGCGGAAAAACTACATTGATGAAGATTATCGCAGGGCTGACAAAACCCGACAGCGGACAGGTAGATTATGGCGACATGACAACTAGAGATATTACCATGGTGTTTAGAAAGCCATACCTTACCAGTGACACGGTGTACAAAAATTTGACTTACCCGCTTAAAATCCGTAAAATTGAACCAGATGAAGTGCAAGTAACGGAGCTTTTGGAGCTTGCTGGGCTTGCAGAAATGCGAAACCAATACGCCCCATCTCTTTCCAGTGGCGAACAGCAAAAACTATCCTTAATCCGTGCTTTAATTTTTGCCCCCAAGGTTATACTTATTGACGAGGCATTTTCAAATATGGACATTGAAAGTGTTATACGCTTTGAAGATTTTATTTTACAATCCCAAAAAACAAGCCCTGCCACGTGGATTATTATTAGTCACCAGCTGACTAATATCAAGCGATTATGCGACCATGTATACTTTATGCACGGTGGCAAATTTATGGTAGATGGCACACCTGATGAAATACTACTAAATCCCGAAAATCCAGATTTGCGTAAATATATGCAATCCCAGTCAATTTAACTTAAACATCCCCGTCATTGCGAGCGAAGCGAAGCAATCTCACCCGCCTACAGAGATTGCTTCGCTTCGCTCGCAATGACGGGGCAAGAAAACGAGGTGCGTTCAGTTATGAAATTTTTACAGGTCGTTACAATAGAGGTGGCAAGACAAAAGCTTTTAGAAGTTTCACAGGGGTGGCTTGTTGCCACCGAAACCCTGCCAATTAACCAAGCCATGGGCAAGGTTTTGGCAGAGGATATTTTTGCAATAGAGGATTTGCCACACTTTCGACGTTCTACTGTGGATGGTTATGCCGTGGTTGCTAAAGACACGACAGCCGCTGGCGAATCTCTGCCTACATTCCTAAAGGTTGTGGGTGTAGTAGAAATGGGGCAAGGCACAAACTTTGCCATAAAGGCAGGGGAATGTGCTGAAATCCCTACAGGTGGAATGTTGCCTGCTGGTGCAGATGCTGTGGCTATGGTAGAGTTTTGCGAACCTTTCGGCACGGACGAGGTGGCGGTTTACAAAAGTGTTGCCCACGGTAGTGGGGTTATCCAAGTCGGGGACGATATGCGGGCAGGGGATACGCTTTTGTCCAAAGGCAAACGGCTAACCCCCCAAGACATTGGGGCTTTGGCAGTGGCAGGTGTGGCTGATGTGTCTGTGTTTGCACCGCCTAAAATCGCCTTCATTTCCACGGGGGATGAGCTTATAAGTCCCCACCATGCCCCGCTGACAGACGGTAAAATTCGTGAAACTAACGGCATTTCTCTGTCAGCACTAGCACAGAAACATGGTTACCATGTTGAACATACAGCTGTCGTGGCGGATGATAGAGATGCTATAAAGCAAGCGGTAAGCCACGCCATGGCAAACTGTCAAATTGTGGCGGTTTCTGGTGGTAGCTCCCAAGGCAAAAAGGACATGACAGCAGATATTTTAGGGGAATTGTCAACATCTGGCGTATTTGTACATGGCATCGCCATAAAACCTGGCAAACCCACCATACTAGCCTTTGACGAAGCGACCAAAACCATAATGGTTGGTCTGCCCGGCCAGCCCATCTCCGCCATGACTGCTTTTGACTTGCTTTTTGGTTGGTTGGCACGTCAAACCACCCAAAGCCCCGAACCCTTTGCAATACCCGCTAACCTAAGCACAAATGTGCCAGCCAGTGAGGGTAAAATGACGGTCTATCCCTGCACCTTGGCTCTAAATCACAACCAATATACCGTAACCCCTATATACGCAAAATCGGGTCTAATTGCCACCCTAACCACCGCACATGGCTATTTTGTTATCAACCGTGATACAGAAGGGCATAGGCAGGGTGATGTTGTGATGGTGCATTTATTTTAAGGAGGGGCTAACCATGTCAAAACGGAATTTATATCTTACAAATACACCCATTGACGAAGCCTTGGCAAGCTTTTGGGCGTTTTTTGCAAACACGCCAGATAGTGGCACGGAGGAAGTGGATGTGGTGGCTTCTCTTGGGCGGGTTGTTGCCCAGCCTGTGTTTGCCCGCCACAATTCACCTTTATATGACTGTGCCGCAATGGACGGCATTGCGGTGGTTAGCGAAAGCACCGCCAATGCCAGCGAAAACAACCCCATCACATTAAAGGTGGGGGATTTTTTGGTGGTGGACACAGGCGACCCTGTAACGCCCCCTTTTGATGCCGTTATCATGGCAGAGGAGCTGGAGGAAGGCGAGGGCGGTTCGTTTATAATCCGTGGGTCTGCGTCCCCTTGGCAACATTTGCGACCCATAGGGGAGGACATTGTGCGGGGTGAGATGATTCTGCCCAGTCTGCACAAAATACGACCCATGGACATTGGAGTGTTGCTGTCTGGCGGTATTACTAATATTTTGGTAAAAACACAGCCTACCGTCGCCATTATCCCCACAGGTACGGAGCTGGTGGAGGCTGGCTGTGACCCCAAAACAGGGGATATTATTGAGTCTAATTCCCATATGCTGGGGGCTTTGGTTGTGGGTGATGGCGGGGTGCCAACCCGCTTTGATATTGTGTCGGATGATTATGAAGCAATCAAAGCAAACCTGTTAAAAGCTGTCGGAAGTCACGATTTGGTGTTGATATGTTCTGGCACAAGTGCAGGGCGGGAGGATTTTGCCGTCCACGTGCTTAATGAAATTGGGAGGGTTGTTGTACATGGCGTTGCTATGAAACCTGGCAAACCTGTTATTTTGGCTGTTGTGCAGGGCAAGCCCGTCATTGGTGTGCCTGGTTATCCTGTTTCTGCCTTTATTGCATATGAAAATTTTGTAAAGCCCATTTTGCGGGGTGCAAAGCCAAATGACAAGACCATACAAGCCACTTTAACCCGCCGTTTGGTTTCGTCTTTTAAGCATCAGGAATATGTGCGGGTGAAAGTGGGGCGGATTGGTGAAAAGCTGGTGGCAACACCCCTTGCAAGGGGTGCGGGGGCGGCAATGTCGCTGGTTCGTGCTGACGGTTTTTGTGTTATCGACCAAAATGCGGAGGGGCTGGACGCTGGCGAGGTTGTAAACGTGGTTTTATGCCGTGAGATGGAGGACTTGGAGCGTACAATTGTAAGCATTGGCAGCCATGATATGATGCTGGACATTGTGGCAGATATGATGGCTGGGGCGAATTTGTCTAGCAGTCATGTAGGTAGTATGGGCGGGCTGATGGCGTTAAAAAACGGCGAAGCGCATATTGCCCCAATTCACCAGTTGGATGAGGTTACAGGAAGATACAATATAC
>WQZZ01000146.1 GCA_009780485.1 Defluviitaleaceae bacterium
CATAGCGGTTCGGGAGCGATGTTTACGGGGTCGCATTTTCATGGTGAGGGTGGTTTGGATACAAAACTGCCCATTTCTGGCTTGTCCAAAGGTTTTGACGAAAGGATGATTTTCACCCTTAACTTTCAAAATGGCGGTGGCATATATTTCAAACACCCAAGCCCAGAGGAGTTAGAAACCCCGATTTTGGTGGATTTGAACACCAGCTTTTTCGAACTGGACACAAATCCCGCTGGCAACATTGCCGTTTCCTGTGCGGAAAACTTCTTGGAAAGACATATCGGCTTTATGCACGCCGACAAACCCCATTTGCAGGTGATAACAGAAGGGGAATGTAGCGATTGCAACCCCAAATGGTCGCTTAAAGACGAGGACGTGCTGTTTTATGACAGTGCAGGCATCGGTTATGACGCAAGCGGAAATTTCGCTGGCTTTGGCTCTCGAAGCATCTATCGTTTGCACACAAAAACAGGGGAGTTAGAAGAAGTTTTGGCAAGTGATAAATTTGACTTTGTTGCACCTTTTGAAGATGAGCAAGGCAACCTATATTTCATTCGCAGACCATACAGGCAACCAAAAGTCAGTAAAATGACCCTTTTGGATTATATCAAAGCCCCTGGCAAAATCGCCCGCACCTTTGGCGGTTGGCTTGACTATAAATCCAGAATGTACACAGGCGAATCCCTTAAAACATCAGGACAAAACCCTGCCAAGGGCAACGCAAGAAACCCACAGCAAATATTTGTTGATGGCAACTTGATAGAAGCGGACAAAAACCTAAAGAAAAATGCCGCCGCTGGCGACAAAAACCCTGGCATAACCCCAAGAGACTGGGAGCTTGTGATGAGAAAGCCAAATGGCGACGAAGAAGTGTTGCAAAAATCCGTTATGTCTTATTGCGTCACCCCAAACGGAATTGTACATTCCAATGGCAAATACATAATCGCAGGGTCAGAAGCAACAAAGGCACATCTTGCAAATAAATTGATAAACTGGTAGGGGCGGGTCCCGTCAAAAGCTCTATTGTCCGTCCCACTTATGCAGACGATACCGTACAAACCCAAAGAATAGTGCCAACATAAATGGGACGGGCAATGCCCGCCCCTACCGATTATTCGTGTGTTTTTAAGGTTTTTTCCTTGACGCTTTCGACTGATTTTATCAACGTCTATGATAATTTCACCTCTCCCCAGTCTGAAATTTGGTGTTGCAAACCAGACCTAGGTGGTGTATACTTGTCCTAGGTCAGTTATTTCTGGCTGGTGGTACGCAGGGTGGGTTTGTCGCTTCTAACAAACTTGCCCGCCCTGCGTGGTTTTATGTAAAAGTGTACTGGGTAAACCAGCCATTGATACGATTATACAATATAGCCCCTCTTTTGTCAAGTATTTATTTCCAAAAATGCCACCGTAAATTATACGGTGGCATTTTGTTTACAATTATTCAAACATTACCCAAGCTGGGTCGGGGGCTAGGATGTAGCTGAAGATGGTGTTGCCGTCCTCGGTTATGTGGATGGTTGTGGTGGTGGACAAAAACCCTTCACGTTCCAGCGTTAAGGAGTAGCGACCCAATTCTAACTCGATGGACAATGGTGTTAGCCCACGGAATTGGTCGTCAAGATATATACGCACCTCTGACGGAGACGTTGTAATTATCGCATTGCGTGTGCGGGCAACAACCTCTAAGTTTATGGTAATTTCTTGCGGTTCTGAACCAATTGTTAGGGTTTGGTAAACTGGGTGATAGCCAATGGCTTCTAAACGCAATTCGTGTTCGCCAAATTCCAATGAAATGGCTTCGTTTACAGGATGCCAGCGGTCGCCGATATGCAAGATTGCGTTTTCCGTGTCGGTGTTGATGGTTAGCGTGCCCGCACGGAACTCTAAGCCGTCAAAGTTAAGGTTCGACACCCCGCCACGGTCTACCGATACATCAAATATGAGCGGTTCGATGTTTTCGCCACGTATTACAACACGGTTTTGCCCAGAGGGGACACGTACGGTTAAATCACCTTCTCCAAGGGCAGAAAACACCGTTGTACCCACCTCTACCGTTCCGTTTTGTATTTCTTCATTGGCGGGTATAAACACATCACCGTGGCTACGGTGGACTTCTATGGATGTTACAAAATTGTCTTGGAAAGTTGCAACCGTTACCAAGTCGATGGGGTCAAGTTCTGATAAACTGATGGTTTGTCCGCTGTATCTGATTATGGGATTGTCGCCCAAATCGTAACGACGGTTGCCTATTACAAGGCGTTCATTGTCCTCTACGGTAATGCCTGTAATATCCCTATGGTGGCGGATTTGTGCGCTAAGTTGTGCGGACTCTGCTGTGTTGGAGGTTGGGGCGTGGTTGATATATACCACATCACCCATCGCAAACTGGGGTAAGGTGGCAGGGCTGCCAACCCTGTCACGTAAATTTGAATGTGGTTCTATGAAAAAGCTACGAATTTCGTTAATATCAAAAACATAAATGTCTAAACGGTTGCTACGAATGTCACGGATTAGCCCTGTGACGGTGACAGAACCTGGGGCTGTTGGTGGTGGGGCAATGCCTTCCAATGGTGGTAATTCGCCACCCGCTAAATTATTGCCCGCATTACCAGTGACCGTGCCACCAGAACTAGGCTCAGACGTACTGTCAAGCCAACCCGTAAACATGGTTGCAAACACAAAAACCGCCGCCAAACCAAGGACGGCAACCGCCGCAATCATCACGACGGAATAGTTGGTGTTTTTGGCGGGGGCAACCTTCTTTTTAGGTGGCATTTTCGGACCAGTGGGAACTGGAGTCTGCTCTGGTTCAAAATCATTGTCTGTGGCATCTACAAAACTAATTTTTTTGGTCTTGCCATCACCCGCTTCTGGTGGCAAGGCATGACCACCAGGGATATACGCCACACCATCCCGCTGGATGGGCATTTTTCTGGTTTGGTTTTTTCTTTCGTCCATTTACTCACCTCATATGTTACGCCTATGTGACTTATTATTTTCTCATGTAGGCATCATATAGTGCTTCAAAACTATCGTAGTGTTTTACGCTAAGACCAGCCTTTTCATACTCTTGCAAATATTCATCCATAATCTTCAAAAATTCGGTAAGAAGTTTATCCAGATTATCTGAATCGAAATGTTGCATCAAATCGTACTTCTTTGTTCCGATGCGTTCCGTCATTTCGTCAAAATAACTTTGTGCGCCTTCTGCAACTATAAAAGTGTAAAACTTGTCTTTTTTAGCTGTGCCTAATATTAGCTTGTTCCTTAAATTGCACCAGCACTCCTCATACCAGCCTTTAAGATTATCAGGGCTAGGTACAGGTTTTGGGATGTAGGTCTGAGACAGCCTTCTGCTTAGTGATATTACGGAGGACAAAATCAAGCCAGAATATCTTCTAATATCATCAATGCTTTTTGCGTCAACAAGGGATATGTGTAATTTTTCAAAATCCTCTGGTAAATATTTGTAGGTTGA
>WQZZ01000147.1 GCA_009780485.1 Defluviitaleaceae bacterium
CAGCTTCTTGTCCGCTGCATCCTTCCAAGAAACCACAAGGGTGCTTACAGAAGCTGCAATTAAAGGCAAAACCGACCCACTTATCGGCTTGAAAGAAAATGTAATTATCGGAAAACTTATCCCTGCTGGCACTGGTATGCGTATGTACCGCAATGTGGACGTGGTGAATTCCGACAACCCCACAACTCCTGTAGAATATACCCAGTACGGTGACCCAGACGATACCGTAGTGGCAGAAGATGCCCCACAAGTAAACGATTTCACAACCGATTAAAAACAAAGAAAAATAGCGGCGAGGACAATCCTCGCTGCTATTTTGTTTTCGCATAATATATATTCCATTTGATGTATAATCATCATAGGACTGGGTAGGCACACAACGACGGGAAGGGCTTTGGTTAGTTTTTCACCCCATCTTGCGTGTTTTCAAATTTACCCATCGAATGAATTATACGCCCACTATGGTCGTGACAACGTTATACATTATGTGATAAATCCTGTCGAGATATTTTTGGGTGATGAAAGTAAGTCCTGCTAGAAAATATTTGAACAATTTGTAAATCTGTGCTTGACTATATATATATATATATGATACAATTTGCATATTACTTTTCTAGGAGGAAAAAAGAGTATGAAAAAATTCAAAGGTAATTTGAAAGCAGTTGTTGCCACATCTTTAATTTGGGCAACAGCTTTGTCTGCCACCGCTGTTTTTGCAAACACCGCTGTGTTTGTCCAAGGCACACGTGCGCCTATCCACGTGGTTGTTAATGGTGAAAGGGTAACTTTTACACCAGACACTGCCCCTGTAAACATTGAGGGTCGCAACTTTTTGCCTGTTGCCGCCTTGGCTGAAGCACTTAATATGCCTGTGCATTGGGATGGTGCAACTTCTACCGTGTATTTAGGTGCTAGGGCTGGCGTGCCTACTGCATTTACCAATGCTGTGCCAATATCTGATGCCAGTGAAAGACGTACGGCTGGCGCACCAATCACCGCAGTCGCTAACAATACAAATAGAGGTGTAAGAGTTTACCAAAACGCAGAACTTGAAGGTCGTGCCTTCGCTGATGTTTTGTCCTTTGTTACAGGAGGTCCCCCTGGTAATGTTAGCTTGGAATGGTCACAACATATGCTTAACGGTCAGTATACCCGCCTTACAGGGTATTTAGGTCGCCAGCACGGCTCCACCCTTTATCCAACAAACTTTAGGTTTTATGCCGATGGCGTGCGAATTGCAGAATTTGAACTAACGGCAGGTGGTGGTCTTGTTCATGTGGATTTAGATGTTTTCGGTGTTAATAACCTCAGAATTGAGGCGATTAATCCATCGGGTAGCACCCAAACAAATAGAATTCACGGCTTTGCTGCAACAATCCAATAAATAATATATTAAAAAATGCCACGCAAATAAACGATTTTACAACCGATTAAATACAAACACTGCCATTACAAGACTTGCTCTGTAATGGCAGTGTTTGCATATGCCTTTATTTTGTACTTGACTTTCTATGTAACGACATGTTACAATTCTGTTGTATAAAAAAATAATAAAAATATGGAGGTAGCAAAATGAGAGAAAGAAGTCAAAAGCCTGCAAAAAAGCTTGCTGGTTTGAAAGGTTTTGTTGTGGGTGTTGTTGCAACTTTAACATTGTCCGCAACCATTGTGGCGGCAAACCCTGTTATGAGAGAGGTTTTGTTTGGCATAAATGTTAGCTTTAATGGTCAAATCCAACAATTTGAGGATGATATGCGTCCGTTTACCATGGATGGCAGAACTTTCCTTCCCGTTGGTGCAATTGCTAATATTGTCGGTCTTGATGTTGATTTTGACCCTGCGACCAATACCGTTTTGCTTACTACGGCACATGGACAAGGGGCAACCCCTGATATTCCAACGGCAGCAGGCAACCGTCTTGCGGATACAGCCTTCCACGGCACAGGCTTAAACACCAATGCTAACAACCACACGGCAACCACTGGTTCTGTAAATATGGTTGGGGCAACCCATACAAATGTTACTACATATCAAACAATACACGGTAACCACAACATCGAAACCCACCATAACTTGGGCGGTTCTTACACACGTCTTACTGGTCTTTTTGGGCGTGTAGACGGTCATGCTGGCACAAGAAGTGCGACTGTAACATTTATTGGTGATGGCACGCCAATACATTCTGTTGTGCTTGAAAGTGGTCAAATGCCCGTAAGCATTGATGTTGATGTAACTGGTGTTCAGTTGCTTGTTGTTCGAGTTACTTCACACGCTAATAATGCACCAAATGCAGGTGCTGGTAACACTAGATGGGCTTTATCTGCTGACATTCGATAAACATACCCCAAATAACAAAACAAATCCCGCAACCGTCTAAAAGTTGCGGGATTTGTTTTGTTAAACTTGTGCAGTGTATTGATAAGGCAAAGGAATGTGCCTTCCTGCTGTTTGGATGTCCACTAGATTATTTAGGGTGTCCACCAAAATTGCCCTTTGCATGGCTTTGTCATTGGGTGCGCCTGCGTTTGCACCCATCGGTACAAGAGGTGCAACTGCCCTTGGTGCGCCATTTTGGCGGGTTACAGGGGGCAGGGCGGATATGATGATAGTGGGGATGCCAGCCTGCTCAATTGCTCTTTGAACGACGACCGCCGTTCTGTGGCAAGTGCCTCAGCCACCTGTTAAAACCACAGCGTCAACCCCTTCGGCAAGAAGGCGTTTTGCAATTTCTGGACCAGTGTCTTTGGTGAAAGCGTCTTGGTCGCCACCGCCACCCATAAATCCATAATGGAATGGGGCTGTGGCTTTTATAAAGCCTTCTTTTGCAAGCTCGTTAAGTCTATCCACAGGAAACATACAGTTAATGTCCTTGTTTACGTCGGCATTGTCGTAACCCCCGTGGGAAACCATCATTTCGTCCACATGAGCTGTGTTTGGCACAACCCTATAACCTGTGTCCCCTGCCAGATTAAAACGGTCGTCACTTTTAAGGTGAACCCCTGCCGCTGTAGCAAGTGCCACTGTCATATCTTTTAATTCCTTAGTAACCTCCGCCCAAACAGGTGGCGGGGTGATTGGTACAAAAATTTCAGATTGTAAGCCTTTTACTATTGTCATTCGTACTGCTCCTCCCTTTATTTTTCAATACCTGCTATCATATAAACTCTCTATTTTTGTTTACGGTGGCAATACACATCTTTACCGAAACTTCCTGTGTAATGGATTGTCTCCCAACCCCGCTTAATTAAACCCTCTTGGGGGCGATAGTCAAATTTATCGTCACCTGGGCAATCCACCATCCATCCACTTGGTTTGCACACCCTTTCAATTTCTGCAAGCTCTGCCTCTAAATCATCACCAATGATGTGACCGAAAATCACCGCATCAAAGGTGTTGTCAGGAAATGGCAGGTCGGTGACAAAACCCTCTGTTACACGGATATTCGTGTGACCATTTATGGTGGCTTC
>WQZZ01000148.1 GCA_009780485.1 Defluviitaleaceae bacterium
GAAGAAAGACAAGGTCGTTAATACACTCTTTGAGGAGAGCAAGGGTTAAGCAGTAATTCTACGCCTTAAACATGCAAAATTTAAACGCCGAAAAGATACAATTTTAAGTTGCCGTTGACAATGGCTTCTGAATGGGGCAGTGGCAATAGTAGCAATGGCAATGGTGGTAATAGCAGCTATGATAAGATTCCAGATGCTTACATGCTCCAGCTCCAGCATTACATGTGCGTAACCGGCCTTAAAGGCGCATACATAGCCGTCCTAATCGGCGGCAATGACTTTAGATGGCAATTCATAGAACGTGATGAAGAGCTGATATCAATGCTAATCCAACTAGAAGCCAAGTTTTGGGATGGGGTTAAGAATGATATACCGCCAGAGCTTGACGGAAGTGATGCTTCTGCAAAGTTTCTAAAAGAGTATTTTCCTGACAGTATTCCTGAATCCGCAATGATACTGCCTGATGATGCAAGTTTTCTGGTAGAGAAGTATAATCATGCTTCTAGTGAGATAGAGCGTTATACTGAATACAAACAAGAAGCCGAAAATCTTCTAAAGGGTATGATGAGGGATAATGAGGTTGGGATTATTCGGGGTAGTGGAAACAGTCCAACCAGTCTTACTGATGACGATACAATCATCACTTGGAAATCCTTTACCCAAGAACGCCTTGATACAAAGGCCATCAGGTCAGACCACCCAAGTCTTTGCGAGAGATATACCAACACAAAAACATGCAGGCGGTTTTCTGTGAAGTCTGCAAATAATGATTATATGTCAAATCAAGAGAATGGAGATGAATTATTATGAGTGTAATGGCGTTGAAGAATCGGTTGGGTAATAGGGTTCAGGGTGTGCAGGGTGCGTCTGGTAAAGGCGTACAAGGTACACAAGGTATGCAATATAAACAGAATATGCAGGGCATGTCTGGTATGCAGGGACAAGGGCATGGTGCCAATCGAAACATGCAGACTGCCCACAATGCACAGCCCCTGCCTGTAGATACTCATACCCCTAATCAAAACTTGCCTAATCCAGACCTTAACCAAAACTTATCCGGCCCAACTGTCGGTAATGTTGATAGTGGTAGCGCAAGTGCCGCTATTGATGTGCCGCCTACTAACATTGTTGCGCCGCCGGATATAGATTTTGTAAATCCGGCTGATGATGTTGCGGTCGTGGATGGAACTATAGCAAATGGTAGCAATGTTACAGTTACAGATGAAGCCATAATTAAGGACGGGGGCATATCTGGAGCTATCGAATCCGAAACAAGGGCGGCAGCAATTGAATCCATTTCAAAAGTGTCAGCTATCCAATCTACTCCAGAAGTAGCAACAATTGATTCCAACTACCTAGCCCTAACCACCAACACAATTGACATCATCAACGAAAACTTGAAGAATCAACCTCTATCTTTCCAGTTGTTTGATGTTGTGAAAGCTCCTACAGGTGGAGCTACTGTGTTTACTGTTCCGGGTCTTACTGGTGATGAGATAGCTAAGGAGTTGACAGGGATTATATTGGACTATACAACCCCAAGAGCGTATTGGGAGACACCAGAGCCGGTTGAAGGTACGCCACCTACTTGCTATAGTCCTGATAGCATAGTATCTGTTGATGGTAAGCCTTGTAGCACTTGCCTATATAACACATTTGGGTCAAAGGGTATGAGTGGCAACGGGTCTATAGGTGGCGGTAGTGGCAACGGGTCTATAGGTGGTAGCAATGCCAATAATAATGGCGTTGTTAATGTTAATGGTGTTGGTATCAACGGTGCTGGCAATAGTAACGGTGCCAGCAATGCCAAGGCTTGCAAAGAATCCATCCAAGCACTCCTACTACTCCCCGATAGCATCATCCCCATAGTAATCCGCATCCCAGTAACCAGCAAAGTCATATTCCAAAAGTACATGACAAGATTGGTTAGCCATATGATACCCCTAAACGGCGTTGTCACAAAGATAACTCTTGAAAAAGCAACGTCAAATGGTGGACAACCCTATGCCAAGTTCAACTTTGAAGCTGTTGAGGTATTAACACCAGAAGAAGCTACATATGCTCGGGGTTATGGCCAGAAGTTTTCGGAGATGTTGGGGACTTCTTATGATGTGCATGATGTTCATGGTGCTGGTTATGAGTATCAAGATAGTCATGATAATGGCATTTATGGTGCCATTGATGTTCATGAGGATAGCGGAAATCATGGTGATACTAATACCAGCCATCATCCTCATGACAGTAATTTTGATGCTAACAATGCCAATATCCATAACGCCAGCATCCATAATGCAAATAACAACGGCAATAGTGATAATGTGCATAGCGGCGGTGTCCATGAAGTCGGAAATGGGGTGATGTAATGGCTAATACAGCTATAATATTAGGCGCAGTTGGTGCTATTATCGTAGCACTTGCCAAAATATTGACTGTTATTTCTAGTGCTAGTCGTAAGTTGGTAAAGCAGTAGCCCCGCTATCATATATCTTTAGCCAAATATAGTTACGCCACATATCTTTACACTACATATCTATATTACACAGCTTCATGGTCAGCATGGCTAAAGCAATAGGAACTAGGAGATCTCGGTCATTGTTACATCAACTTTGACCGGGGCTTTCTATGCTCCTATATTCGTGGGGAACATACAAGAACATACAAAACCTATGCTAAAATGTGGCAAATAAAATCCAATGCAGCAAATAAAATTCGAGGAGGAAGATAATTATGAAAAGAGAAACCCATCCAGACGCATATGATTGGCTCATCATATGCGGCCATACGCCTGAAGAAATCAATGATATGCTTGACAGCCTTGTTATCGGCATATATGATGCCCATGCTGATTTAAGGGCAGCAGGCAAACTTCCGGCAAGTGCGATTCAAGAACCAGAGATTACAAAACACCACACAAACGAGGTCAAGAAATACCCTGTCGAAATCACAGAAACCCTATCCAGAATCATCCGTATGGAAGCATCTACATCTGATGAAGCAGTTGAGAAGGTTAAGACGCTTTATCGTAAGGGGATGGTTGTTCTTGATAGTGGGGATTATGTTGATACTGATTTCAAGGTGCTAGGAAATAGTGAGGTTGCGGGAAGTTTTAAAGCAGAGCTAGGTAATAGCGAAGCAGAAAGTCTTAAAACAGACTTAGCTCATACCGGGAGGTCGGATAATGGTTGAAAGGTACATATCAGAACAGTTGATGAATGAGCTACCAAGATATTTCATCAACTTACTTTGGTATCTATGGGAAATTCATTGTGACCCTGATGCTAAGGAGAGCATATTTATTCTCCAGTATATCAAGAATGGTGATAATGGCAAGGACTGTGGTAGCGGCGATAAAGATAATAGCAAGTGTGGTTATCAACGCATTACAATGCCCCTGATTAACAAAGTCATAGAGCGGGATTTTGGGGTTACTGTTGATGCGACAATCATAATA
>WQZZ01000149.1 GCA_009780485.1 Defluviitaleaceae bacterium
AACCCCAAAGAATAGTGCCAGCAGACATAGGACGGGCAATGCCCGCCCCTACCGTGTACGGGCTTTTACTAGGAAAGATGCTACGTCACGCCCTTTTGTGCCACGCCCAAAGCCAGCGTCTGCACCATTGTTTGTGGCGATTTCTGGGGTTACTTGCGTGCCACCAGCCACGAAAATCAAACGGTTACGGACACCCATTTCTTTTGCCAGTGCGTCAATGTTGCTTATGTTTTTGTAATGAATATCATCATGGCTTATGATGACGGAGGCTAGTATTGCGTCGGCATCCACTTCGACAGCGGCGTTTACCAGTTTGTCCACAGGCACAGATGTGCCTAGATAGTGGGTTTTAATGCCGTATTTTTCAATACCGCCGTGTTTTATGTCGATGATTTCCCGCAAGCCTACACTGTGTTCGTCCTCGCCTACTGTTCCGCAGACAATTGTCATGGGTTTTTTGGCAATGGCTTCAAAAATTTCCTCGTCACTTAGAACATCAGGTTCTGGTGGGATAACGAGTTTACTTACATCAATGTCAATCATCAACTTACCTTTTAATTCGATACGTGTGCCTTCTGCTTCGTGCAGAATTTCTCTATGGATAATTTCTGGGTCTGTTAAATTCATTTGTTTGGCGGCTTCTAGTGCGGCGGCTTCTGCCATTTTCAAGCCACAGGGGAACATTAGGTTGACAAGCACTGTGCCATCCGCCATCCACTCCATTTCTGGGCGTAAAAGGTTGCCTTTGTGATAGTCCGCCAGCGGGGCAAGCCTTTCATGCACGTTGTCGTTTAGGTCAAGTTCGTCTATATATACAATCATATCAGGATTTTCTAGCGTGCAACCTCCGATAAGTGCAGATGGATTTGCGGGGTCGCCACCATATTGCTCCACATTGTTGTATCCATAATGGGCTGTTACAGGGGCGAAATAGTCTGCTTCACGCTTGATGACAGTATTTGCACCTACACCACCATTTGTATCACGTACAATGCCGTCGCCATTACGCTCGGGATAAAAACCGCTGTCTACAAAAAAACCATCTTCCACCGAAGCGAAATACCCGCCTTTTTCCACCATTTCCTCAAGAAACAGCACGGCTCTCTCTTGTATTTCACGTGCTTTTTGGCGAAGCACGCCATCTTCTCGCAATTGCACCATTTCAAGAAGCCCGTCCATGCCCAAAAGTGCCTGTTTTGCCGTGTCGCACGCCTCGATATTGTAAATATGCCAAGGTACATTACGCCCCTCGTCTGGGGTGATTGTGGATTGTATGTCAACACTTGTAAGCTTTGAAATTAGCATATTTAGCACATGGGTTACAGTGGCATCACGGGTGCTGGATTGGATGTATTTGGTGTGCATCTGCGCCCTCATTCTATAGCCATCAAAAAATTCACGAAGGGCAACGGCATAAGGCAAGTCCATTGCAAGGGATGGGGCAGGGGTGTGTGATGGGGGTACGGTTGACAAACAAATGTTGCTCTTAGGTATGCCGATTTTGTGGGAAAACAGGGAGTTTATGGCATGTTGTACCATAAGTTCTGGCATTACTTTCCAAGCATCCCTTGCGGTGGCATTGGCGTTGTGTGCGCCGTCAATTTGTGCTTGTCCAGCCCATTCAATCAACTTTTTGCTTTCACAAGCGTCCACAAAAGACCGCACCATGTTGATGTTGCGGTAAATTACGTTATATTGGGGGTCTTGGTGAACGCCGTTTACGCCCTCTTCGGCAAACATTACGGCAATGTCAGGTCCTGCCACACCGCTGACATATGAATGGAAGTTTATGGGTCTGCCAACTTCGTCCTCAATCATATCCAAAGCTTTTCGTTGCGACCTTATTTGCTTGCGGGTGACAGGTACGCCACCCACACCCTGAGGTGTGCCTTCGATAAGCCCTTCAAAGTGGCTTTGTCCTGCTGTGCGGATAACCATGATGTGGTCTGCTCCATGATGGGCTGCCATACGCATACGGCGAATGTCGTCCTCAAAACGTCCTGAAGCAATTTCGGTGGTGATATTTGGCAGGGGTTGTGGGTCGATATTGCCGAAATTGTGGGCAGTTATCAGTGGTACTCCCATTTTTAATGGCTCGCTTGCGTCTTTGTACTCAAAATCCCCCATCCTCAAATCTGGAGTAGGCTTACGCCAAGTCCATCCCTTACGGCGAGGGCGATAATTTTCTAAATCTTGCAAAATTCCTTCTATGTTTAGTCGCTCATCTGGTTTAAGCATTTTGACCTCCTGCCTTTATCAATCCAAACACTTCCTCGATGTATGGGAAACCTGCTTCTTTCTCTGTTTCAAATACCTCTTGCAAGGACTTTTTGTTATTTTCGACCATATACATGGCTTCGTAGGCACGTGTTATGTATTCGTAAGCCATGCCCATCCCAAATGGGTATGACGGATTTTTCTCCAAATCCACAGAATCATCACACCATTGGCGAAATTTTTCATTCTCGGCATATATGCAGCTTGCGATGGGATTTGAGAAGGCGTGGGCAAATTCGTGGGCTAAAATCCCTGTATGGCGTAGGTCAAAGACACTACTACAGTACAGCCCAGAATAAGTAATATTATCTCGGGGTGTTGCACCCTGTACTGTCCCGCCGTAATTCCCACTGGTTGGTGATATGATGGTTCGTAAATTATTGGGATTAAGCCCATGTTTTGCGAACCATTCCATATTAAAGTCTTTTAGTATCACATTAAAAAACTTTTCGCTATGCTCCATGTAGTAATCGTAGTTTTCTTTGAAGAAGGTGTTAAAATCGGTGTCTTTGTAAAAGTTGTTCAAAAGTGGCAAAAACTTCTGTGTATTTTCTTTCGTCCATCGCTTGCAATTGAACAAGTGGTCTAGGTTATCCACGAGACCGAAGTTGTCGCTGTTCTTTCTTAAATGTATGGCTATAAGGAAAACTGCATCATAACTAATAATGTCAAAATTTTCTATAGCGAATGTGACGGCGGGGTGGGCCTTGTACTTACCAAAGCGGTCATCAAGTGACTGCTGGTATTCCGTAAAATTATATGAATATTCCACCCTGCCAGCTAGTCTAAATATCAGTGAAGCCAGTTCAAAACGCTCGTCTACAAAATTTTCTGCTCCCATGACTTTCTCCTTATTCTATGAAAATAACGCTACCGTTTCATCCCAGTATCGCCCATCGGCTAGGGCTAACCCCGCTTCACGGATGGGGATGTTTTTGTGCTTGGCTAGTTTATAGACAATGTGTCCAGCACCATGTCCCAACAAATTACGCTCCAATGCACCATCAACAATGGGTTTGACTTCCAATGAACTAAAACCCATACGCAAAAGCACGCTTCGCTCGATGGCGGGGGTGGTGTTTTCGTAACCCAGTTTCAGTAAGGGGTCTACCACCTGTTCTGTTAATTTCCAGAATTTATCTTTTAATTCTTGGTCGGAT
>WQZZ01000150.1 GCA_009780485.1 Defluviitaleaceae bacterium
AAAATAGAATTATCGTGGGACTTAATGCTTATCGACCCTTGCTTCAACCGTAAAAAAGCGAGTTATGCAACTATTAATGTTAATAAAAGAATAAAACTTCTCAGACAAACCATCTGGGTCGCTTGACTCAGCAAATTTCTTTGCATCTTCCATAGATTCAAAAATTGTAAAGTCTGCCCACGTTTCTCCGTCAACCGCCACTTCGGATGAAATAAAGCCCTCTTGCTTAGAAACATACTCTTTAGTTAATTTTTCTACTGCAAGCAAAAAATCAGGGACAGAAACTCCTTTTTTAAGCTTATAAGAATTGAAAAAAATAACATTTGACATTTGGATTTGTCCTCCTCTAAATTTTTGTATTTAATTATGTTACACATAATGCTAATAGTGTTGTCGTATAAAACCGACATATCGCCCACAAACCACAATATTTACAACCTCACAAAAATACACCAGTCGTTTTTGTGAGGTTGAGTTAAATGTGGCGGAGCAGGCTAAGGGTGTCCTTAAAACCTATTTAAGAAACATTAAAATCTCTTTCAAATCCTCACTTTCCATATAACAGGCAATCGTTGCAATAACCTTCTTGCTAACACCTTCAGAGGACATTATAATATCTTTCAAATCATTACTTTCCAAATAGCAAGCGACTTGTGCAATAACTTCCTCACTCACAACTTGGGGTGACATTATAATGTCCTTCAAATCTTCGCTACAAAAATAATGGGCAATTTCCACAATCACTCTATCGTCAACACCACCACTATGCAAAATAACTTCCTTTAAGTCTTCGCTGTCCATATGAACCGCTAAGCTTGACAACATTTCTGCATCCAGCTTGGTTTCTCCTCCACTAGACTGCCTTGCCAAGCTGTTCATCTGGCTGGGTTTCAAAATGGGTGCCAATTCAATTAAAGACTCTAAATCCGAGCTTACCTCACCACTGTTTAACATATTTTGAACAATATGTGCCGTTTTGGCATTACCCAAAAGCTCGTCAATCGCCACGCCCAATACCTGCGAAATATCAGGTAATTTACTAATGTCTGGCATAGAGTTACCTCTCTCCCAGCTAGACACAGCTTGATACGTAACTCCGAGCTTGTCCGCCAACTCCACCTGCGTCATGTCTCTTTGCTTCCGCAAACCAGAAATCTTTTTACCAATTGCCAACATATTCATTGTCGTACCTCCTAAAATTTGTCGTGAAACAAGTGTACAACAAATTGGTTGCAGAGTAAATAAAGCAGTTCTTGCTCAAACATTGCTTGATGCAGACCCCTACCGTAATTGCGAACTACCCTCATCGTCATTGCGAGCGTAGCGAAGCAATCCCTTGACACACGAGCGGAAATCGTTTCATCGCTTTGCTCCTCACAATGACGTTGAAGCCTACAATCTAAATCACCGCACAACTTTTAGCTGTGCGGTGATTTTATGGATGTTTTATTCTGCCACAAAGCCCTTTTCCACAAGGATTTTCGTGGCAACTTCTAATTTAGCTTCGTTTACTTGCACAACTGGACCAGTGCAACCCATGCCACTTTGAGCGTAAATCTCCGCTCTCCATAACACTTGCACGGCATCTTCAAGGTCAGTTATTTCGATGCCGCTAATTTCTGCGGTGGTAATTTCTTTTGCTGGCTCTTTAGCTGGTGCTTCACCAGATGCTTCTGGTTTGGCGGTTAGCTTTTGCAAAATGCCAGCAAGACCCGCTTTTTTGGCGGCTGCAAATTCTGCTTTAGCAATGGTTTGCCATTTACCTTTAACCAAATTAGCAGCATATTCCATCGCACCTGCCACCACGGCAGAGCCTGACGCACGGGATACAATCATAACCAACTTATCCCAGCCCTCACCAATACCAGGACCATAACCGAAACCAAGAGCTTCATAGCTTCCGCCTGTGGTATATGCAGACAACAGCTTCATCAAAACATTGCCCGTCAAACTGTCGCAAACAAGAATGTCACAAGGGTTGTTCATTGCGTCATTACCACGGAGAATTGACCCGCCATCATCACGTTTTGACGTGGCAAAGTTGATTTTATACCCACCTTTGGCAAGCTCTTGCAGAGCCATTTCCACCTTGCGAGCGCCATCTATGTTCAGAATACCAATTGTTGGGTTTTCAATGCCGTCAGCTTTTGCGGCGATGATGCCATAGATAGCGTTTTTAACCATAGCAGCAATGCGGTCAGTGTCAGATGTGCCTGTGGTGGTTGCAATGTACATTTCACGCCCCTCAGCAGGGGTGATAACCTTGCCCACGGTGGCAACGCCAATGGGGAAATTGTAGTGCATGGCAACAGCCCCGTCAATGTCACCACTTGCCAGCTTTGCGTCCATCTCCTCCGCATCTTTCACAAAAACAGGGGCAACGCCACGACGACTGGCAAGCCTTCCGCCTTCACGCATATTTTCCTCGCCATGCTCACTGCCTTCAACCATAACACCGATTTTTGGGGCGGAAAAGTTACCTGTTTCTAACCCTGCCGCCATATCCTCAAAGGTTTTGGCGATTATTTTTTTAATTGCTTCGCTCAAGTAATTTCACTTCCTTTCACAAAATTAAATCTTCATTATTGCGATATTTTCACCACCAGGAGACACTTGACCCGTTTCTTCAAAACCAAGGCCGTGGTAAAGTTTTTGAATAGGATTGTCAGGCTCGTAAGAGGTGTAGAAAATCTCTGCTTCGCCACAGGGTTTTGTTCTCACTTCTTCAATGATTTTTGTAAGAACCGCCCTGCCATACCCCTTGCCTTGGTGGTTTTTGTCCACCATGAAACGCCAGAAATGGTAGTGGGGCTTGCCCGTGTTGCAATCATCATCATATTCGGGCATAAAGTAACCATACATCACAAAGCCAACCATCTTATCATCTGCATAAATAGCATAAGCAACGGCACGGCTACCAAATCCCCTTGGGCTGTTTGCGATGTATGCGTGCGCTAAACTTTCGGCGTTGTGTGACACAAGGCTTATTTGTTCTGGTGCTAATTCAAGCTCGATACATTCTTTAACATTATCGCTTAGTATAGATATGGGTCTAAGTTCTATCATTTTGCCACTCTCCTTGTTGTGAAATTAAATCTTCATCCTTGCGACAATTTCACCGCCAACCACTTGCCCTGTTGGCTCAAAACCAACACTGTGGTATAGCTTTTGAGTGGGATTGTCAGGCATATACGAAATATAGAAATGCTCCGCTTCGCCACATGGTTTTGTTTTTACTTCCTCAACAATTTTTTCCAGCGCCACCCTGCCATATCCCTTGCCTTGGTGGTTTTTATCCACCATGAAACGCCAGAAGAAATAGAAAGGTTTGCCTTCGTTGTATTCATCGTCATATTCTGGCAAGAGATAGCCATACATAATAAAACCAACCATCTTGTCATCCG
>WQZZ01000151.1 GCA_009780485.1 Defluviitaleaceae bacterium
AGTGTACATCTGCGACCTTGTGCGTCCATGGACGGCAATTGCATCCGCCCCAGCATCCTCAATAATCTTGGCATACTCTACACAATTTATGCTATTAAAATCCCAGCCAATGCGGATTTTGCAAGTGACAGGCTTGTAACTAACCGCCTTAACCGCCCGCACAATCTGCCCAGCCAACTTGGGGTCTTTCATCAATGCCGAACCATCCCCGTTTTTAACAATTTTCGGGGCGGGACAACCCATGTTAATATCCAAAATCTCAAAAGGGGTGTCGTTCAAAATTTTTGCGGCTTCCGCCATTGTTTCTGGGCAACTGCCAAAAATTTGGACAACACCTGCCCGCTGGTCGTCATCCGTCCGCAAAAGCCGTCTTGTGGCATCGTTGCCGTGAACCAAAGCTTTGGCAGACACCATCTCGCTTGTAACCATGCCCGCCCCCATGCTGGCACAAATCCGCCTAAAAGGCAGGTCTGTAATGCCAGCCATCGGGGCAAGCACCACGGGGGATAAAAAGTTAATATCTCTGACTTTCATAACTGCCTACCTCATAATATCTAATAACTTATGTGAAGAATGGATGTGCTATCTAAATTGTGATGCACTTTCACTATACCCATACCGCTCAACATCTATTTCATCAAAGGGCAGAAGCTCCGTAATTCCTAACGCTTCTTGTAACATATGTCCCAAGTCTATATTTAGCCCTACATACGGCCTCCAATCTATACCAAAGTCATCCATAAGTATGCCATACAATGCTCCAGCATAGTATCCGTATAACATCGCTACCTGCCTATCATCTGGTTGCAATATAAGTGATGATAACCACTGCGAAGCAATATCGTTGATTTCATACCTATCAAAAACTATGCTAAGCTCTGTATACACCGCAGTGCCTTCAACAATTTTGAACTGATTTTCTGCCACGCCAGTGCCGTAAGCAGACCTGCGAATATGACGAAAAGACAATGCGTCATGGATGGCTGTAATAGTCTGCTCACGCTCATCAGCAGTAATGGCATATACTAATGCACCCATTTCCAAGTGGTAATAAACCCGACCCCGCCCTGAAGGTACTTGCGAGGTGCCATGAACGTTCATAATTTGTGGCTGTAATGCGTGCATAACATAGTGCATTATATGTGCCATGTTTCTTTCACTGATGCCCACAATACCGCTTGCACCAAACCAGTCAAATGACTGCATTTGTTCCAATGGGAAAAATACCCCCATTTGACCGCCCCACATTCTTCTTTCCATTCTTGGCAAATGTGTGGACAGTGAACCAATATATACCGCAGTATCATCAACATAGTGTCTAATAAACTGCCCTTGGGAATCTGGGCGATTTGCCACCGCTGTGGAAGTGTCTGTACATACAATTACAAGAGGTGTATGTAATGGAACGCCCCACATTTCGCCGTTATCATCATCCCATTTTGACTGCAATCGTGCAAAATAGTATGTGGCATATTCAGCAACCGCCAGTTGAACTTCGTCAATGTGTTGCTCGTTTTGCTGGTGGTTGTTTTCGTCAAATATTTCCTCTTCATTTGCGGGTTTTTCGTACGAGGGTGTTTCTTCTGACTGTGTACACGCAGACATAAACATAGCAACCAAAAAGACGAAAACAAGCTTTTTCATTACACATTTCCTGCACCCAGTATAAACTTTACGCATACACCACTCACCTCATAATATCCGTAGCTTCGCCCGTAAATTCAAAAAACCAAGTGCCGTCTGGGTTTACACCTGTGGCTGTGGTTTGCCTTGTTATTTCAAAACTACATGACACATACTGATAAAGGCGGAAATAACGCTACCAATGCTTATACTGTATGTTGCCATTCTTTTTTCAAAAGAGCATAAACGAAACAGTCATCCAAAATCGGGTTGCCGTGTTCGTCCTTTTGATTAAAAGATGGTTCACACTCAATAAAATGCGCTTCTCGGCGAAAGCCAAGCCTTTCCACAAGTCGCCATGAGTCAACATTGACCTCGCTCATATTGGCACATATTCTTCTTGCATCAAGTGCCAAAAATAGATGTGCAATTAAAGCCCTTGTGCTTTCTGTTGCATATCCCTTTTTACCATATTTTTCGCTAAACTCGTAGCCTATTGTGTAATTACCGCTGCCATCGTCGTCTTTTCTTTGCTCTAAAGTGCCAATCACCTTGCCGTTTTCTTTTAATTCACAAGCTAAGTATGAATCATTATCAAGCATTTTGGTAACGGATTTCTCGCAACTTTCTAGCGAAAGCGGTGCAAAACCTTGGTGTCTTGCAACAAATTCTTGGCTCATAAGTTCGTAAAAATCGTTTATATCTTTAAGTTGATAATTTCGCAGTATTAGTCTGTCGGTTTCTAGGTAAACCATTTGCAACGTCCTCCCGTAGTATATAAATTTTGCACACGCACCACGTTTGTTGTGGTACATAAGCACGCTTTAACATGATAATTGTTTTTCGGCAAGTCCGTGCATTGTTTACACCCTTTGCAGATAACATCATAGATGGGTTTTGAAATTATAATGCAAGCCACTGCCCTAGGTTTGGTTTTGTGCCTTCGTCAGAATTTGGCATAACCGACCGCAATGGGGGCAATTATCCCGCTTTTATGGCTATGGAACTAAAAGAAGGTTATCTTAAAGATGTATCGGGGAAGTTTATCGAAGCGGATATTCCGAAAACCCTCTAACCCTTTAACACATTGGCTTTCAAGCTAAAGGACATGGGAAACAACCCTTCATTAAAACCATAATTGTAAAGCCCGCCCCCAACACTTCCACAACCCTGCAATTCAAAGAAATTTTCTCTAAATTCATTGAAAAATTCTATATGAAAGCCAGCGGATGTAAGTGCATTAAAAATATCTGAAATGGTATGCACCCAAAAATGCGTTTCTACACCACTTTTAGTTTCGGAAGCATAGCCACCTATGGTATAATCCACACTAGGCTGTTTGCCGAAATACGGATAATCAATTTTCAAAACATTTTCCGCAATCTGCTCCCAGTTTAGTGTCATAAAAAACGGATGGCTTTCAAAGATATAGAAATATCCGTCGTCTTTCAGAAGATGGCGTATGGTCTTGCCCCACTTAGCAAGGTCAGGTAGCCACCCAATCGCCCCTTCGGACACAAAAACCACGTCGTATTTTTCGTTATGCTTCTCCATAAACTCCATAATATCAGACTCGATGAAGCTGACATTTGTAACACCCAAATCATCAGCAAGTTTTTGGGCATACTTAACATTATCCGTAGCCAAGTCAACGCCAACGGCACTTTCCGCCATTTTCGCAAGCAAAATTGTGTCCGCCCCTGTGTTGCATTGCAAATGAATTACCTTTTTGCCACTTAAATCACCAATTTCTTGCTGAATATATTTGTTTAGCTG
>WQZZ01000152.1 GCA_009780485.1 Defluviitaleaceae bacterium
ACTAGTTATAATAACTCATAGCGAACAAAAGGCAAGGGAAATCACCCGTGACTTAGCCTTTTTCGGCACTCCTGCACAATTCTTTCCAGCCCTTGATTTTATGGCGAATTACGTTGAAGTGGCAAGCAAAGATGTAATTATCCAGCGTTTGAATATTTTATCACAAATAAAGCTACCATTGGTGACAACTGTGGACGCTTTGCTTTCGCCCCTTTCTCCACCTGATGAATTTAAGCGACATTTTGTCAACTTAAAGGAGGGGCAGGAGGTGGCTTTGGATGGGCTTGCCCTGCAATTGGTACAGATGGGCTACGAACGCTCGGAGCAAGTGGAAGGACATGGGCAATTCGCCATCCGTGGTGGTATTCTAGACATTTTCGGTCCAGCTTGCACAAACCCATTGCGTATGGAGTTTTGGGGGGACGAAATCGACAGCATACGTTATATCGATATAGAAACCCAGCGTTCTATCGAAGGGGAGCGACTGTTAGAAATACAATTACTCCCAATGAAGGAGCATTTGGGAGATACAATTGCCACATTATTTGAATACTTCCCAGAAAACACCTTAATTTGTTTTGACGAACCCGCAAGAATTGCCACAAGGGCAGATGAGCGTCACGACGAATACACAACCGTGCTACAAGACCTATTGGAACGTGAACAAATAACCTCCGACCAAGCCAAACCCGCCCTAAATTACGCAGACATTTTGCAAGCTACAAATCCATTTCACAAAGTATTATTCAACCTAATGAGCCAAAATGTGAAGGATTTTACACCATCTGTTTTGGTGCATTTTGAAGGCAAAGCAGCCACCACGTTCGCAGGACGCATTGACCTATTGGCAGAAGATGTGCAATATCTCTTATCTCAAGACTACCAAATCATAATAACGGCAGGCGGTGAACACCGTGCCGAACGACTATCAGAAGAACTAGTAGGGTGGGGGATTGCTCCCGCCCAATTGCACGTCCACGCTGGCGAAATCTCTACAGGTTTTGAATACCCTCAACTAAAGCTTGCTATAATCAGCTTTGCTGAGCCACGGGAAGGGGAGAAAAAACGGCGAAAAGTTCGCAGAACCCCAAAGAAACGCAACCCCATCGACCATTTCACCGACCTCAATGTGGGTGATTATGTGGTACACGACCAACAAGGCATAGGCGTTTACCATGGCTTGGAAAAAATAGTGGTGGATAGCATCACAAGGGACTATCTTAAAATTGGCTACCGTGGGCAGGCGAATTTGTATGTTGCCATAAACCAAATGGATGCCTTGCAAAAATATATTGGTGGCGGTGACATCAAGCCCCAATTATCCAAGCTAGGCGGGGATGCTTGGAGTAGAACCAAGGCAAAAGCCAAAGCTGCCGTTGAAGAAGTGGCTAGGGAGTTGGTAGAGTTATATGCCAAACGGGAAGCGGTGAAAGGTCACGCCTACGAAGCCGACACCGTGTGGCAAACAGAATTTGAAGATGCCTTTATTTTCGAGGAAACAGACGACCAACTATTGGCAGTTGAGGACGTTAAACGTGACATGGAATCCACGAAGGTGATGGACAGGCTAATTTGTGGTGATGTGGGTTATGGCAAAACCGAGGTGGCAATACGTGCCGCTTTCAAAGCCGTCTGCGACCAAAAACAGGTGGCTTTTTTATGCCCCACAACCATTTTGGCACAACAGCATTATAACACCTTTGTCCAGCGGATGAAGGATTTTCCTATAAATGTGCAGGTCGTGTCCCGCTTTCGCTCATCAAAAGAAACAAAATTGGTGATTGACGATGTGAAAAGTGGGCGGGTTGATATTTTGATTGGCACACACCGCTTGCTGTCCACTGATGTGGAATTTGCAAACCTTGGGCTGATAATCGTTGACGAGGAACAACGCTTTGGGGTTATGCACAAGGAAAAATTAAAACAAAAATGGTCCCATGTGGATGTGGTGACGCTTTCTGCAACTCCAATCCCTCGCACCCTGCATATGTCCCTGTCGGGCATACGTGATATGTCGATTTTAAGCCAGCCACCACTGGAAAGGCAACCCATCCAAACTTATGTGCTGGAATATTCACCAGAGATGGTAAAATCTAGCATCACACGTGAAATGGCAAGGGGCGGGCAGGTGTATTATTTACACAACCGTGTGCAAAATATAGCCAGCACCGCCGCCAAAATCCAGTCCCTTGTGCCTGATGCCAGCGTGGCTTATGCCCACGGAAAAATGAACGAGCGTGAACTGGAAAACGCAATGATGGACTTTATTGACGGAGCAATTGACGTGCTTGTATGCACCACCATCGTGGAAAGCGGGCTGGACATACCCAATGTCAACACCATTATCATCCAAGATGCCGACCATTTAGGGCTTTCCCAACTTTACCAACTTCGTGGTCGTGTGGGTCGTGCAGGTCGTTCTTCTTTCGCTTATCTAATGTATCAAAAAGATAAGGTTTTAACCGAAGTTGCCGAAAAACGCCTACAAACCATCCGTGAGTTTACAGAATTTGGTGCAGGCTTCAAAATTGCCATGCGGGATTTGGAAATACGTGGTGCAGGCAATTTGCTAGGTACAAGCCAGCATGGTCACATGGACGCTGTCGGCTACGAAATGTACTGCAAACTGTTGGACATCGCTATGCGGGAAATGCGTGGTATGGAAATTCCAGAAGCCTTTGAAACACTAATGGATTTGGCTCTGGACGCATATATACCCAACATATACATCCCCCACGAAGGGCAAAGGCTGGATATTTACAAAAAAATCTCCCATATCACAAACCAAACAGATTTTTATGACGTGCAAGAAGAAATCGAGGACCGTTTCGGCACAATGCCCCCCTCTGCCCAAAACTTGCTGGACATTGCCCTGCTAAAAGCCCGTGCCAACGCCTGCGACATTGTGGCGATTAAACAAAACGGCACAAACATTTCCATTGCCTTCAAAGCAGATGCAAAGGTTGACCCTCTAACCATATCTCGTCTTGTGCAAGAAAGCAAAGGTAAAATGAAATTCACGATAGGTACAAACCCTGTATTAAACTACAAAGGTCAGGATGGGGAAGCGATTATTGGTACTATCACCACAATTGTGCTTGGACTAACCCAATAAAATCATTTAGGCAATTTACAAAAATAAACCTTGACAAAACCTTGCAATTACGCTACAATTAAACAGCGAACGGCCCCAAGCCTGAAGTAACAGGTTTTGGGGCTTTTCTTTTGAATATTTGTAAGAGGTGATTTTATGTCGGATAAGTTGAAATTGCATGGGTTTAACAACCTTACAAAGTCCCTTAGCTTTAATATTTATGACATTTGTTATGCGGGTAGCTCCAAAGAGCAAGAGGATTATATTGCTTATATTGATGAGGAATATAACGCA
>WQZZ01000153.1 GCA_009780485.1 Defluviitaleaceae bacterium
CTTCATCTGATTACTACAGTCAACCAATTCCGTGATTTGTTTTCTAATATTTTTCCAATCAAAAAATGCCGACATTCCTTCGTCGGCAGTTTTTTGTTGTCGGCATTTTTTGAGGCTGCATTACTCAGCATGCAGAGTGGTGTGCATATTCTCGGCGTGTTACGTTATAGTATCGGTGCACGGTCGCCATTAGTGGTTGGCGGTCCCATGTTGATATGTACATCCATAGTCAAACCTCTTTGACTTGGAGTACTAATGCCTACATTTGTTTGTGTTGATACACCTTGTACTGTGTAGAAGTGACTAGCGTAAAGGTTAGGGAAGTTGGGTGCAGAATGGAAATGGTCTCCAAAATTGTTCCAATTGCTGTTCATACTTGCTAGGAAACGGCTTCCATCGGCTTCACGCAGGGTTACGGTATGTTCGTTACCACGAATGTCAACATGATAGATAAGAAGTCCGCCTGTGCCACGCATAGCACCAGCAGGAACGCCAGGAGCGGCAACAGCAGCCATTGGAGAGTTTGCTGGAAATCCAAACCATCCATAAAGACCAGCATCCCATCTTGTTGTCATTTGACGGTTTTCGATAAGGAAAAATTGATAATTACAGGTACGGCTGGCAACCAAGATAATATCTTGTCCAGTTGTGCTGCCATTTTGAGCGGCAGAACGCACTTGCCCTTGCCAATCAGTAGATTCTATAACAATTGGGTTGACAAAACCAAGTTGCATCAAAGACCAAGCATCAAAAGGTGTTGGTGTGTGTCCAGGGGCAGGGTCTCCAGGTGCCATAGACCAGTTACCATGTGCCATGATACTGTAGGGACCAAGACCCATACTTTCGCCAAATAGGCAATACAGGTCTGGTAGACCAAGAACATGACCAAGCTCGTGTACAGCAGTACCGATACCCATGGTTATGCTTCCTGACTGGATTTCACCATATGTAAGGAAGGGCATCCAACCAGATAAACCGACATAAGAACCAGCAAAACTCCAAGCATGAGCCCAAACTTGCCCACGACCGCCAGCATTGTAATTGTCTGCCGCTTCACCGCCAGCAAAGATTGCCGCAGTGGTAACATCAGCAAAATTAAAGCCAGCTTGGTGGATGGCAGATACAACAGAGTTTAGCACATCACGGGTTGAGATGTGAGGGTTGCCAGAATATCTTGCCCAGTTTGTAATATGATGGTCTGTGTGAACAGTTACATGAACAACGCCAGCATTGGCAGATTCACGTACAGTTACACGCCTTCCGCCTGCGTCAAAAGTGCCACCATTGGTTACACGACCAGCAGGTACAAAAATGTCACGACCGCCAGACATATCACGGTAAAAATTGGCTACAGTTGCAGTGTTAGGGGAAGTGCCAAAGTATTTGTTGTGATAGAAAGCTTCACTTTCCCTCATGGGAAGGTTGTCAAAGCTAACCATAATCACCAACAGCGGTTGGTTATCCGCAGTTACCGACTGTGGTCGGAAATTAGATGCGGATTGACGTGGCATACCAGGACCACCAGGTTGGTCTGGAAAAGCATTTTGCCTTTGCTGACCTGGAAAAAATTCATCCCTGCTACCTTCTGATTGACCAGGAAAACCAGGTACGCCAGGTGCAAATGCCCAGGAGCCCCCACCCACATTGGATGAGGTTGCTCCTAACTGCACAATGCTAGGCGGTACCACAGGTAACGCATCACGGATAAGTCCTACATTAGTAATTGTTGGTGGTAGGACTGGTGGACGTTCCAATTCTGGTGGTTGACCTGCACCAGGTGGCAATATCGGGCGAGTCGGTGTTTGTGGCGTTTGGATTGGAGTAGATGGTGTGGGTAGCATATTGCCTGGTTGTGAGCTTCCGCCGCCGCTAGGTGGAATAAGACCACCAGGTGCTAATGGACCTTGTGAGGCTGGGTTAGCAGCATCAAGTTGCCATGCACCTTCGATTAGATGGCGAATGTCACCCCGAGAAATAGGCACAAACACGCCAGAGCCAATTTCCACGCCAGCACGATGCTCTGTTGGCAACAGCTCCTCGTGGGTTGCACGTGCGTAGTACCAATTTTCGGTATCCTCGTAAAACACCACCACATTTCCGTGTACATCCTCAAACCAAGAGAAAGCACTTGTACCCCTTAGATGTAGGGTAATAGGTGTTCCGTCCGCCTGTTGTTCTTGTATTGGGCGGGGGTTTGCGACTGTTGCATAGATGGTGGCTGGCATAAGAATGACGAAAGCGGCAGCCAGCAATTTTACAGCTGCAAATCTAAATTTTTTCATAGTTCACCTCCTTCACCCATTATACACGATTACGGTAAAACTGTCAAGAACTTTTTTGTAAATTGCAAAAAAGTTCATTTGACCGAACCTGTCCCTGCCATATTACAACTTAAAGAACGAAACCAAATGTCGCAAAACCTCCGCTTGGGAGTTTAATTCCTCGGAAGCGGCAGCGGTTTCTTGGGAAACAGCCGAATTGCTTTGGGTTACAGATGAAATTTGGTTAAGCCCTTGGTTTATATGTGCAATTGCATCCGCCTGCTCTTTAGAAGCAACGGATATTTGACCGATAATTTCCAAAACCTCGTCAGCACTTGACACAATGGTGTCTAGGGATTGGGCGGTGGTTGCCGCAATTTCCGAACCAGAATCCACACGGTCTATAGAATTTTGGATTAGAGATGTGGTCTGGGTGGCGGCTTCTTGGCTTCGTCCAGCAAGGGTGCGAACCTCGTCCGCCACCACTGCAAAGCCCTTACCATGTTCGCCAGCCCTTGCCGCCTCTACACTGGCATTAAGGGCAAGCAGGTTGGTTTGGAACGCAATGTCTTGGATGGTCTTAACAATTTGAGAGATACCATTGCTAGATTCCTTAATCTGTGCCATGGCTTCTACCATTTGTGACATTGCCGCATTACCTTCTTGGGCGTTTTCCGTGGACTTGCTAGAAAGTTCGTTTGCGGTGGCGGCACTTTCGGCATTTTTTGTGGTCTGTTGATTAATCAATTCGATTGCACTGTTAAGTTCCTCCACGGAGTTGGTCTGTTCTTGCGCACCATTTGCTAGGTCTGTGGCACTGGAAGAAATTTGACTTGCCCCTGACAATACCTGCTCGGAAGCCGTGGATATTTCCGACATTGTTTTGTGTAGGGTTTCTGTGATAGAGTTTACGGAATTTTTTACCCCGTCGTAATCGCCATTCATTATGACGGTGATAGAGCGGGTAAGGTCGCCGTTTGAAATTGCTTCCAAGCAATTTGTAATTTCTTTCATGTACATGGGCATTTCTTTAACGTATTGGTTAAAGTCATTTTTAATCGCCAAGAAATCGCCTGCATAGTCACCTGTAACCAATGGCGGGTTAAAGCTGCCTTGGTTTAACAC
>WQZZ01000154.1 GCA_009780485.1 Defluviitaleaceae bacterium
AATCCTGTAAACCCAATGTTTTTCAGCTAGTCTTACAGGGGCGTCGCCCTCGATTTTGGAGGTGAAAATCATTACTAGATTACCTAATATTTTTTCCTAAAGGTTTAATGTGAACCCAAAAACTTGTTCGATTTAGCTCGATTTAAGTACGTTGTAACACAAAATTGTGATACGCAGAAATTTAACAATCTCTTTTAGGTTGTTAAAAGGACGAAAAAATCGCTTTATTTACAAACACAGTAATAATCTGACGACATTTCTGTTACATTTGTATTACAGTTTGGTTATGGACTTCGAAGGATTTACTGGTAAACAATGGAGGTATATCATGAGAAATCAAGCCCTTTTTTAATGCCATCAAAAAGCAAAGGAGGCACAGCACATGACAGATGATGCAAACAGACCGCAGGACGAAAAAACCACAATGGATAATAAATCTCCTGCAACAGAAACACAAACAACCAAAGCCACACCGACAACTGATAAAGTAACCGAAGAAACGGCGGCATTGGCGCAGAGTAGCGAAATCGCAAAAGGTGCGGAGGAAAAGCCTAGAGAAGAAAAGCCGCCCCCACGCCAAAGCAAATCACCTACCACCAAACAAGTGGACAACTCCGACAAAGCCCCTAAAGCTGAAAAATCGGAAAAATCCCCAACCCCCGAAGCCAAACCCAAGCCCGAAAAACCTACAAAAGAAAAACAGGTCGCAAGCGCAGGCGGCGGCAGAACTTCAAAAACCGCAGATGCAGAAAAACCAAAATCTGCAAAAGCAACAAACACCACCAAAGCCCAAACCACCCCCACCGAATCACCTACACCTGATGAACAAACGACTCCTACCTTAACACCTTTCTTAATAAAGATGCCACAACGGTAAAGGTTGCTGGCTAGATTCCAGCATCTACTGAGGAAGGACTCCTTTGCAACTTCGTCAGCTTCAAAACTTTCGGAACAACCATCCTTCTTCCGAAAATATAAGTTGTTAAATACTGACATAGTACCGCTATCAACACCCAATTGATAATACTCTTCCTAATTGTGAGAAGGGTCTTTTTGGTCTGCATCTTCGTGCCAAAGTTAGGCGTTCACCCCATGAATCAATGGTGTCAATAGCGGCATACACTTGCCATAGACCAGGTTTGACGTTTCGTAAAGTTGTCATGCACCAAGTATCCTGAGTATAGCAAGGGTCGCTCACCACTACATCATTATCGAGTTGAATTTTACCAATATTTCTTACATTAATTTATCGGAAGGTGTAAAGGCATCCTTTTGGATGCTCGAGGAAACGTTATCATCCTTCTGAATTTCATGGATTTCTTGTCCTGCGAGCGGGTCCCAGATATACTCAAAATCTTTTGCACGAGCTATTGTGAACACCTTCTCATCGTTGCTAAACGTGTAGTTAAATCCAGACAAGAGGTCTCTACCTAGAAGATTGCGAAAATCTTTTCCATCTTCAAGCAGAATCAAGAAGGGCCAGTTTTTCGCTTCGTATCCTAGTATATTGATGAGAGGTATCTGGATTATTCCAGATGGCACAGTGCGACCATCAGCAGTCGAGATACTTCGGTCAACCACTAAATTATTTAGAATCCACTGGTGATCGTACCCTAAATCATACAATCTCTCCTTTGAAATTGCAGAAGAATCCGCACCTGTATCAACCTTAAATCGAAAGGGTTGCATGGTGGCATCATCAGCAGGTTTGAAGTTGATGGGTAAATATACTCGGTTACGTTCTTCAAAGCTAAATAATTCCATCAACTTCTATACCTCCTAGTTGTATACCCTTTTCTGCTTCTGTACCAAAAGTGCGTGCTATAACCTTGCCTTTTAATTCGTGCCTCGGGATGCCCCTCATGTCTTTTTCTTCATCATAAATATAAAGAACATACCCTAAGTCATTTTCCCAACCATCTACTTTTTCTGTGATAACGAAATGGAAATATTTGTCTGGATACTTATCTCGGGCTTGTTTGTGGGTCATTATCTCTTGGGTTTCGATTTTTGTTAACATACACTCTCGACCTCCTTAATCTTTATCCACATTAACATTAAACCTATTATACCTCATTTAAGGTAATTACTCAAGACTTATCTGTAGATTATGACACGGCTCTAAGAAAAACCACTGGGGAGATGTAAGACCTCCCAGCTATAAATTATTTTTTCTTCCTCTTCCTCAATGTCCTCTTCATCAATGATTTCGCCGATCTCACGCAGTTGATTGAAGGCGGTTACAAGTTGATCAAAATTTGCAGTAAACTGCTCCATAAAGTCTTCTTCGATATTATAGTCAAGGTACATTTGATTTAATAGAATACTCCAAACTAACTCCATCTTGTCCGTAGAGAAGTCTTGCTCCTCCATGTACTTTAGATCCATCAGGAAGAATGCGTGGTCGTGCCATTTAATAAAAAAACGTCGTCGACAGGTACGCCGAAACGCTCCAGCCACGATTCTACAGTTTATTTAATTCTCCTAGACCCACACGATGCATCCGTCAAAATGTAGATGATATCTTGTTGTTCGTCTTGAGGGGTTCCTTCTGGTGTTTTATACATTCTAACCCTACCTACTGGGAACAAATCACAAATAACAGGCTTGGACGAATGCACCTTTGCACCTACCATCTTTCAGCAACACACACCCTTTATACGGGCCTGGGTATCTTAATCTAATCAAGGGCAGTCGAGAACTTCCTCCGATATATGTGTCACCATAATCCTCCAGAACTTTAACGGGTGTAACCTTCAACTCTTTGGCTATGTTAAACACATCCCTACGCCTTTGTAATTATTTGACCATTCTACAACTGATTTATGTTTCATCAAAGTTCGGTAGTGCAACAAAAAGCGAAGTACACTTGTGGCATGTGCACTCCGCAGTTTGTATTATTTTTTGTATGTACCAGATTTTGTAATAGCTAATTTAATAAAATTGTCCTTACGCTTTACTCTTAACGGTAATAGGAGTATACTATTGACAGCTTGATTGGGAATATAGACGAGGGCGAAGTTTATAGCAGTACAGGAAACATAGCCTTTGACAGCATAATAAACTTCAAACTAAAAAACGCCGCAGAAGATAATATAAAACTGGATTTATCCTTGTTTATCCCTCCATCTATCAACATAGAAATTGCAGATATTGTAATTGTTCTCGGCAACCTATTAGACTAACTAACAAGCGTAGCAGTGAGTACCACTCCCAAAGCAGGAACGGCAATCCACAAATGACCCTCAAATGTTTCTGTAGCTGGTACAACATCCCTATAATGAGCAACCGTAACAGCACCATATCTAACCTGCGGAGCAACGAAGTCAAGAGGGGATACTGCAAACCTCATAAGATTATGGTTAGGACCAAAT
>WQZZ01000155.1 GCA_009780485.1 Defluviitaleaceae bacterium
ACCTACAGACACACGGTTCATATTATAATGCCGAAAAGCTCGCTCCAACATCATCCGACCAACTTCACCGCCATAACCTTTGCCCTGCTCATCTGGGTCAGGTATAATCATTGACATATCCGTACAATGCCAATGATGCCACATTCGCAAAAATCCAGTTTCACCCAAGATTTTGCCAGATAAATCTGTTATTACCCACCATTCCTCATCTTCATCTTCTGGGCGGATAATTCTGCCTTGCTCTGCTTCCAAGGTGGTTGGTTTGGTGAAGCCACATTCAAACATAATTTCTGGTTGATTATACCAATGTGCAAAAAAGTCAGCATCATCCTTGTAGAGGGGACGCAAAATCACCTTATTGCCTATAATCGGTTCTTTCACGCTCACTAGAACAGTCCTCCAGGCATCCCTGCTGGCATGACCTTGCTCATTTCTTTGTTTACCATCTCATCAGCTTGGCGTACCGCCTCATTAATAGCAGAAATTAGCAAGTCTTGTAACATTTCTACATCATCTGGGTCAACGGCATCTGGGTCAATTGTTAGTTCCTTAATTTCCTTTTTGCCTGTGATAACAACCTTTACCACGCCACCGCCCGCAGTTACTTCAAGCTCCTTTTCATCAAGCTCCGCTTGGGTCTGTGCCATCTTTTCCTGCATTTTTTGTGCTTGTTTCATTAATTGGTTCATATTAGGTGGCATTCCGCCAAATCCTTTACGCATATCCTACCTCCGACGTTTAGTTTTTTAACGATTATAACACATAACTAAAAGAAACGCAATATGTCATTGAAGGCAACCACTGCAGCGAGTACCATCAAAAGGGCAAAACCGATAAAATGCACCATGCCCTCCCGCTCTGGCGGGATTGGCTTTCTACGAATAGCTTCTAAAATAAGAAATATCATTCGCCCGCCATCCAAAGCTGGTAAAGGTAAAAGATTAAAAATTCCAAGGCTTGTGGAAAGTAGAATTGTAAAATTCATAACAGTCCAAAACACTGCCAAACCAACATTTGCACCTACTTCTTCAGCTGCGGCAGTTACACCTTCAACTTGTCCGCCAACCATATCCACAAAACCAATTGGACCCATTAAGTCTTGCAGGTTAAAGCCATGTGTAAACAGTCGAATTATCCCTGTAACCGTTGCACGCACAAGAAAAGTGATATTTTGATAGCCCATACCAACAGATTCAAAGAAGCCCAGTTGGCGTATGGCAGTGTAATTTTGCAAATGTTCTGGAATGTCCGCAAAAGTTCCGAATGCAGTACCCCAATGAAAACCTAAAATCCAGCGGTTTTCCGCTTCTATATATACAGGTATTACGGAGAAATCTAGCAGTTCCCCTGCCCTGTTAACGGTCAACTGAATTGGAGTTCCATCGGCATCCAACAAAGCCAAACGCATATCACCGCTAACACGAATGTTGCGACCATCAGCCCTAACAATTCTGTCTCCCTCTAAAATCCCAGCTTCACGAATTGGGGAAATCTCGGAAAAGGAGCGGATTGTAGCTTCGTCTTGCCCGTTAAACATCACCATAATCGTAGAAAGGACAATTGCCAAAACAAAATTAAGCAATGCACCGCCCAGAATAACAATCATCCTTGCCCATACAGGTCTTGACGCAAATGACCGTGGGTCAGGGGATTTCACGACACCGTCCTCCCCTTCTTCCTGCTCATCCTCCCCAAGCATACGGCAAGAACCACCGATGGGGAACAGCTTCAACGAAAATATTGTGTCGCCCCTCTTAAAATGAAACAAACGAGGACCCATGCCGATGGAAAACTCCACCACATGAATACCCGTCCTTTTTGCCGCCCAATAGTGACCCAACTCGTGAACCACAACCACCACAGTAAAAACTACCAACGCCAACAATATGGTTAAAAACAAATTTATGCCCCCTTATAGGTTAATTACTAATTATGAGTTACTAATTACAAATTCTCTTGCCCATATTTCTGTTTCCAAAATACTATCTATAGTCAAATGCTTGTTTTTATCAGTATATGCAGATAATGCCTTGTCTATAATTGATGGTATGTCCAAAAATCTAATTTTCTTGTCTAAAAACAAAGCTACCGCTTCTTCGTTGGAAGAATTTAATACAGTAGGATAATGACCGCCCGCTTCCAAGGCTTTATATGCCAAAGCCAGACACGGAAAGTTTATTTTGTCGGGTTGCTCAAATGTTAAATTGTTGTGAATGGTAAAATCCAGCCGTTTGAAGGGGTTTGGTAGGCGGTTTGGGTGGGTTATAGCGTATCCAATCGCCAAACGCATATCGGGTGCGCCCAATTGTGCCAGAACCTGCCCGTCTTCAAATTCCACCATGGAATGTATGATGGATTGAGGGTGAACCAGAACATGGATTTGGTCAGGTCGTAAGTCAAATAGCCACTTGGCTTCAATAACTTCAAGCCCTTTGTTCATCATGGTTGCTGAATCTATGCTGATTTTTTGTCCCATGCTCCAATTTGGATGGGCAAGGGCTTGTTCTACGGTAATATTAGCCATGTCGGTCTTGGTCTTGCCACGAAACGGTCCGCCAGATGCTGTCAAATAAATTTTTGCAGGTGGCTGATGTGACCCCATTAGACATTGAAAAATCGCAGAATGTTCGCTGTCTACAGGTAAGATATTTATGTTTTTGGAGTGTGCTAAAGGCATGATTATCTCGCCAGCCGTCACCAACACTTCTTTATTAGCCAAAGCGATGAATTTTCCAGCGTCCAAAGCCGACATTGTGGGCAAAAGCCCAGCATTACCAACTACAGAATTGACAACCAAATCAGTGGAAGGTAATGATGCGGCTTGCTTTAGCCCCTCTACTCCAAAAGCGACCTCGCAAATATTGCCGATACGATGTTTCAGTGACATGGCATCGGCTTCATCCCAAAGTACCGCAAGTGAGGGCTTAAACTGGCGAACCTGCTTTTCCAACAAATCCACATTAGAGTGTGCCGTCAAGGCGTCAACGAAATAATCATCGGATAAATTTTCTATAACTTCCAGTGTCTGTCGCCCAATTGAGCCTGTTGACCCTAAAATACTAATATTCGTCATAAAATACCAATCCTAACTCTGCCATTATGCTCTCAATTTCTTAACTCACTTTTTTGCAACATTAACGTAACACCCTATGTAATGATGTAAAAAAATACCAATGCAAAAGGTGCGACAAATAGAATGGAGTCAAAACGGTCAAGAATACCGCCATGCCCTGGGATTAGTTGCCCAAAGTCTTTGATGCCTACGTGACGCTTAAGGGCAGAAGCTGCCAAATCTCCCCCTTGTGCAAAAACCGCACCCAAAAGACCGTAAATAGC
>WQZZ01000156.1 GCA_009780485.1 Defluviitaleaceae bacterium
AACTCATAAAAACCACCATCAAACACTGTAATCCCACCATCTTTCATGCTCCATATTTTTGAAGCAAACCGATTTAAGAAAAAACGGTCATGGGAAATAAAGAGCATGGTGCCATTAAAATCTGCTATAGCATCCTCAATCCACTCTCTGGATTCAATATCTAGATGGTTTGTTGGTTCGTCAAGAATTAAGAAATTAGCCTGGTTTTGCATAAGCAAGCACAGCTTTAAGCGACTTTTTTCGCCACCCGAAAGGCTTCCGACCCTTTTTATCACGTCAAGGGCTTTGAAGCGAAAGCGGGCAAGTATGCTTCGTAGTTTTTCTTCGGGAAGTGGAGAAACATTACGTAAAGTGTCAAGCACCGTTGCATTTTCGTCGTCAAATATGACAATTTGTGACATATATGCGATTTTTATATTGCTACTTACTTTGATTATGCCGTCGTCGCAGGTTTCCTCACCCATAATCATTTTCAAAAGCGTGGTTTTACCACAACCATTAGCACCAATTAAAGCAATGCGGTCGCCCCTTGCTATGTTTATGCTTACATCATCAAGAAGTGCGTTAGAACCGTAACTTTTATACACCGCTTCAAGCGATACAACCACCTTTGCTGCATAATCACCACTGTTAAAGTCATCCGTCATTTTTCTTGATACGGTAGGCTTATCCACTTTGTCCATCTGCTCGATGCGTTTTTCCATGGCAATAATACGCTTTGACAAGCCTGTGTTTGATGGGTTTATATTCGCCCATACACGTTGCCTTTTAATTGCGGTTTCTATTTGTTCGATTTTTCGCTGTTGTTGCTTGTACTGCTCGGCTTGGGTCTGGTAACGACGCTCTTTTTCTTCCACATAAAAAGTGTAATTTCCTGAATAGAAATGAACCTCACCATTGTCAATCTCGATAACCCTACCTACCACATTGTCAAGAAAAAATCTATCATGGGATACAACCACAACCGTGCCAGAAAATTCCTTAATAAAATTTTCAATCCACGACAAGGAAGCTAGGTCAAGGTGATTTGTCGGCTCGTCCAGCAGAAGTATATCGCAGTCACGCAAAAGAATACGGGCTAAATTAACCCTTGTTTTTTCGCCACCACTAAGCAAGTTAAACAAGCTACTACGCATATTATCGCCAATGCCCATGCCATTGCATATTTTTTCGATTTTTGTTTCGACCTCATATCCTCCAAGTCGTTCGTATTCCTCCATCAGCTTGCCATATCGTGCTAAAACTGAGGTCGTAGCATCACCCTCAATTTTCTTCATGGCTTCATAAATTTCCGTGGCTTCTACGAAGGACGAACGCAAAATATCTTCAACCGTTTCATTTTCACTAAAGGCAGGGATTTGTGCAAGGATTTCCACCTTTCTGCCCGTTGCCTTGGACACAACACCGCTTTCATAATACTCATCTTCAGCAATCACCCTAAAAAGCGTCGTCTTACCAGAGCCGTTCTTGCCCAGCAAACCAACTTTTTCACCTTTGTAAATTTCAAGGCTGATGCCACGAAGAACGTGGTTAGAGCCGTAATGTTTGTTTAATTCATGTACTGATATTTCAATCATATTCAAAAACTCCTTTATAATTGGACATAAAAAACCTGTGCAGAATGTTTTGACTGCACAGGGTGTACCAAGCATAAAGGGGCAAAAATTAAGCCGATATTTTATGCGGTGACAGGCAATCAAAACATTTTTCTCCGAAAAAAGGGCAGAAAAACCCCTTGGTCGAAACTGCAATAAATGCCCGTCTGCTCATGACACCGCTTCCAGGGAAGGTTTCTTTATTATTCAAGAGCAGAAAATGTTCCATGCCTCTCACCACCTTTCAATATAAATTAAATACCAAACCCTACTCTATCACATTTTTGTCAAAATGTCAAGAAAAATTTTATTGCCAACGGATGGCAAATGTGCGATAATTTGATGAGCATATTTTTTAAGTAAACTTGGGGGTAGTACATGAGAGATGTAAAGCTAGTGGAAGCATCAAAAAAATATGAAAAACAAGCGATGTCTTACAGGCAAGAATTTATTGATTATGGTGAAAAGGAAATAAACGGCAGTAGTGGATTTATTGAATATGAAAATTACGATGACTGGCTAGAAAAAATTACAGCTCAAAAGCATATTGAGTGTTCTTTAACCGATACTCCAGCCACAACGTATTTTATGGTTTGCAAAGAGGACAACAAAATCATTGGGTCTATTCAATTAAGGCATCATTTGACGGAGGAGTTGTTAAAAGATGGCGGTAATGTCGGGTATGGCATACGCCCTTCAGAAAGGGGCAAGGGATATGGGGTTAAGCAGTTATCTCTTGTGCTAGATGAAGCGAAAGCACTTGGGTTGGATAAAATTATGATTTCGTGTAGCAAAGACAATAGGACATCCGCCCATGTCGCCATCCGTAATGGGGGAGTGTTGGCAGGGGAAGGCTTTGACGAGGATGAGGGAAAAGTGACGGAAATTTATTGGATTGATATTCTTTAGAGGGCTTATGGCGACTAGAATGAACGCCATTTTTTGCGAAAACATTTTATTGCCAACGGCTTGCAAATGTGCGATAATTATATGAGCATAATTTTTTAGGGGGATTTATTTTGAAAATTAACAAACATTTTTTGGATTTGCAAGATAGTTATTTATTTTCCACAATCGCTAAGAAGGCGGCGGCTCATGTAGAAGCTAACCCGGATGCACAGGTTTTACGTCTTGGCATTGGGGATGTGACCCGACCATTGCCAAAGGTTGCCGTAGACGCTATGACTGCTGCTGTGGCAGAAATGGGGCAAACCGCTGGTTTTCGTGGATATGGTCCAGAACAGGGTTATCCCTTTGTAAGGGAAGCCGTAAAGGCTTATTACGTCACCAAAGGCGTGGAGCTAGATGCGGAAGAAATTTACGTGGGGGATGGGGCAAAAAGCGACATCGGCAACATTTTGGAGCTTTTTGACCGTGACAACAACATAATTGTGCCAGACCCAGTCTACCCCGCCTATGTTGATGCAAACATTATGGCTGGGCGTAAGATTTCTTACATAAACGGGGACGAGGGCAACGGCTTTTTGCCCATGCCAGACAGCTTGACTGTCAAGCCTGATGTTATTTATATTTGTTCTCCCAACAACCCAACAGGTTCGGTTTACAGCCGTGAACAATTGAAGGCATGGGTGGATTTTGCAATCGAAAACAACGCAATTATCCTCTTTGACAGTGCATATGAATGTTTCATCAGCGATAAAACCTTGCCCACCAGTATTTTTGAAATCGAGGGGTCAAGAAAATGTGCTGTAGAAATTGCAACCCTGTCTAA
>WQZZ01000157.1 GCA_009780485.1 Defluviitaleaceae bacterium
AATCTATTTTTGTAGACAGTCAAAGCCAAAACCCCATAACCAAATTATATCAGGTTATATTGTAAAAAACGCTTGACAAAGGTTAGTATTTTGTATATAATGGCGTTACGTGCTGGTTTTTCTGCAAAGAAAATACGCAAGACAGGCAAGAATTCAAACCTCAACACCTGTCTTGCGTACCCACCAGCCGAAAAAATCGACCTAGGACAAGTATACACCACCTAGGTCTGATTTGCAACACCAAATTTCAGACCGAAGAGAGGTGAGACTATCATAGACGTAGACAAAATCAGATACCGCAAAATCATTCAAGCGGACGCATGGGAAGCGATATTCAATGCAATAACAAGGCTAACCACCGTCGAAGAAGACTTGGGTAGCGAGAATGTCAAATCCTTAGATGAGTTAAACAAATTAGCCGAAAAAGTTAAAAAAGAATGCCTAAAGAAACCCAAAATGACAACAACACCCCTAAGATGTGAATAAAATTAACCCCTTTCCTTAATTGGAAAGGGGTTATTACATTATTGGTAGGGGCGGGCATTGCCCGTCCCACTCATGCAGACGATACCGTGAAGTCCCAAATAATAGTGCCAGCAGACACGGGACGGGCAATGTGCTTTTTCTAATTCACAATAAGCGGTGCGTTGGATGTGGATAGTTCCATTACAACTTTTTTCATTGCACTGTCAAAGTTGTTTGACTGGGCTTCCACGAAAGACTTGTCATTACGAATGTAATTCATGCTAACAAGCCCCAATTTTACAGCGTCAAGGGCAGCGTGCGCCTTGATATGATAGCCCAAGGTGGCGTATGTTGGCAATAGCACGTTCATTTTTCCATTGCTGGTTTCAACGTACCAACGATAATTGTCATGGTTGGCAAATGCTGCTACTTGTAGGTCGATACTGCCATTAAAAGTGGATGCTTTCATGTCGGCAATGTCTACTTTACTAATGCCTATAATGCCGTTAAAGTTTTCGATATGGGCAACATGGGCAGAGCAATCTTTAACGTCTAATCTGCCATTGCTGACCTCTACTGTTAAATTATGAGCAGACACGCCAGCAACTTCTGTGTTGCCGTTGATGTTTTCAACATGGATATTTGCAGATGTCACGGTGGACACGCTCATATCGCCGTTGTTGGTGGCTACTTTTATATTGTCGAACATGGATTCTGGTACAAAAGCGTCAATGCACACACGCTCGAAATCGTTTTCATCAAAAGATAAGTAATACTTATTGCCAAGGGCGGCTAGGCTTGGTTTTGCCCCAGCCCGCTTCGCCACGGTGAAGATTTTGGCGGAAATTTTATCGCCGTTATAACCTTTAACCAGCACATTGCCGTTAAAGCCTGTTAGGTTAAGCTCTGCCCCTCCGTGCTCCACCTTGATTTCTATGGTTTCTTCCACGCCGCTACCTGTACCTACTGGCGGTCGTGCTGGGGCTGGTGAGGTTTGGTAACTTGGGGCTGGAGAAGGGGCGGGTGCAGAGCCAGTAGAAGGACGAGAACCGCTACTTGAAAGGGATTTGGACACATAGTCCGCCGCCCCTGCGGTTTTCTCCACTACAAATTTGCCTGCTTTTTGCAATTTAGGTTCCATATCCTTCATAAACGCACCAAATTTTGCCCCCATGCTGTCCGTGGAGCTTCCCGACGGTGCGTGGGAGTAGTGAGAGCTAGGTGGGATTTGGCTATTAGGGATATGCCCACGGCTTGGGCTTGCTGGTGATGGGGCAGGGGATGGTTTTGCTGTGCCATCTGCCGCCAACAGGCGTGATGCTTCTTCTGCATTAATCTTGCCTTCTTCAAGCATTTTCAATATCATCATTTTTTCACTTTGCATATTAATTACCTCCGTTAATTGTCGCTATTTCTATATACGTAAGTTTTGGCAAAAAGTTTATTTACCCAAACAAAATTCTGAAAATATTTTGTTGATTAAATCTTCGTCAACGGTTGCCCCTGTAATTTCGCCAAGGGCGACAAGGGTGGATTGTATGTCGATTGCTACCATGTCAACAAATTCGTCCACATTAGCGGCATCAATTGCGGCAACAAGGCTTACACGAGCGTTTTGTAAAAGAACGACGTGGCGGGCGTTTGTTACAATTTCTTGCTCGTATTCAATTTTGTTTATAGCAAAAATTTCTTTGATTTTGATTTTGAGTTCTTCAATACCTTCATGATTTTTGGCGGACACTTGCACAGCGTCTGCGATATGGGTTTTTTGTGGCAAGTCGCATTTGTTTACCACGGTTATTACGTTTCGCCAGTTTTCTGCATCCTCCAATTGATGCAGGGCTGAGTCAGAGCCGTCCACAACCAGTAAAACCAAGTCAGCACTCTCCGCTTCTTGCTGAGAGCGGGCGACCCCCTCCGCTTCTACAATGTCGTCAGTGTGGCGTATTCCTGCCGTGTCTGATAAGGTCAAAAACACACCGCCAATGTCAATGGTTTCCCTCAAAACATCACGAGTAGTCCCCGCAACATGGGTGACAATTGCTCGCTGATGCCCCACCAATGCGTTAAGCAACGAAGATTTGCCAGCGTTTGGGCGACCCACAATTGCGGTTTTTATTCCTTCACGGATAACCCTGCCTTGGCTGGCGGTGGATAAAAGCCTGTCAATCTGTGACAAAACTTCTTCTAAGCCAGCTTTAATGTCTGCAGACAGAATTTCTGCCTCCTCGTGGTCGGGGTAGTCAATTGCCATTTCAATCCGAGCCAGCTGATTTAACAAATTGTCGGTGCAAGTATCCAACAAACCAGACAATCTCCCAGAAAGCTGACTAATCGCCGCTTTGTGTGCCAAATCGCTACCCGCTTGGATAATATCCATGACGGCTTCTGCACATGAAAGGTCTATGCGACCAGCCAAAAATGCCCGCTTGGTAAATTCGCCAGCTTCTGCCAATCTCGCCCCTTGTGCAATAAGCAAACTTAAAACCTTTTGCGTCACCAAAGCACCGCCGTGGCAATTAATTTCCACCACATTTTGACGGGTAAAAGTGCGAGGGGCAAGCATTACAGTTGCCAGAACCTCATCTACACGCTTCCCGTCTTCTACAATCCAGCCATAATACACCCTATGACTTTCAAATTCGGCTTCTTTGCACACAAAAACCTGCCCAAGAATGTCTAAGGCATCAGAACCGCTCATACGTATAATGGAAATTGACCCGCCCGTTGGTGCGGCAACCCCAACAATTGTGTCGTACAAATTAAATTTATCTAGTTTAGTCATGGACTAATTATAACCCAGTAAGAAATAAAAAACAACCCTGCAAACACGA
>WQZZ01000158.1 GCA_009780485.1 Defluviitaleaceae bacterium
ACTAAATGTTGCCATTGAAATAATTGCTCAACAAACCAGCAAAAATGCCGAATCGGCTGGTATTGCCAATGAATTGTCTGGTAAAAGCGAGCAAAACGCCCAAGCTGGCAACGAAGCCATGAAGCAAATGGTTGGTGCGATGGAACAAATTAAGGAATCTAGTAACAACATATCAAAAATAGTTAAAACCATACAAGATATCGCCTTCCAAACCAATTTGCTTGCCCTTAACGCCAGCGTAGAAGCGGCAAGGGCTGGCGAACATGGTAAAGGTTTTGCCGTGGTAGCTGACGAAGTAAGAACCCTTGCAGGGCGAAGCCAACAGGCTGCGACAGAAACAACAACTTTGATACAAGACAGCATCAGCCGTGTGGAAACAGGTTCCACTATTGCAACAGACACATCTGTGTCTTTAGATGCGATTGTAGAGAGTGCCAGCGAGGTTTTATCGGTTATCAGTAGCATAACCGCTGCCAGCCAAGAACAGGCGGAATCTATCGCACAGATAAGCGACGGTCTTTCGCAAATTTCTAGGGTTGTTCAGAACAATTCTGCTGTGTCTCAGGAAACGGCGGCTTCCAGTGAAGAACTTAACAGCCAAGCGGATTTACTACGTGAGCTGGTAGCTTATTTCAAACTATAGCAATCTGGCTTTGTTAATCATAAACCTTATTATACGGTAGGGGCGGGCATTGCCCGCCCCATGCCTGTTGGCACTTTCATTTATGGCTAAACTTTATCGTCTGCATAAAAATGGCGGGCAATAGCGGTTTTGACGAGACCCGTCCCTACCAAATCGACGTGCCTTTGGTGTAAAATTGTATACAATCACCAAGTAAAAACGCCCCTTTACAAGAAGGGGCGTTTTTACTTGTATTACCACTCAAGTCTTTTCGAGTTTATTTCCTTAGCATCTTTAGCTAATTTGTGGAGTTCTTGCAAGGCTTTGACGCTTTTGCCACCTAATTCCTTTTCGATGGCGATTAGCTTTGTAATGGAATCAAATATGTTATTCCATGTGTCCGTATAAACCCTACTACAGTAGTCTATTTTGCTGTCTGTGCTTTTGTTTTCCATAAAACCACACCTCTCTTTGTCTGAATTTTGGTGTTGCAAATCAGACCTAGGTGGTGTATAATCATCCTAGGCCCTTTATGTGGCTGGTGGGCACGCAGGGTGGGAGAGTGGTCAAACTGAACCCGCCCTGTGTGTTGTTTTGTTTCTTCCCCAAGAAATCAGCCACTGACATGATTATACAATGTTCGATATGCTTTGTCAAGAATTAATTAATATAAATCCGTAATAAAAAAATCCCCTTGCACAATTGCGAGGGGATTTGGAATTATTTAAGCGTAACAACGCCACCAACTTCGGCAATTTTTGCTTTAATTTCTTCGGCACCTTCTTTGCTCATACCTTCTTTAAGCATGGAAGGAGCAGCATCAACTAAATCTTTAGCTTCTTTCAAGCCAAGACCAGTTGCTTCACGAACGATTTTGATAACTTTAATTTTCTCGTTACCAACGCTTGTAAGCTCTACATCAAATTCGGTTTTTTCTTCTGCAGCGGCACCGCCGTCACCAGCAGGACCAACAGCCATAACAACGCCAGCCGCAGCCGACACGCCGAACTTTTCTTCGGCAGCTTTCACCAGCTCGTTAAGCTCCAAGACGGTAAGCTCCTCAACCAGTGACATGATTTGTTCAATTTTAGACATATTTGTTTCCTCCGTTTAATTTGTTAAATAAATGTTTTTACTCTTCAGATGGTGGTGCTTCCTCTGCTGGAGGAGCCTCCTCCGCAGGTGCTTCTGCTACTGGAGCTTCGGCTTCAGCCTCGGCTGGTGCTTCTGCAACAGGGGCTTCCTCTGTGGCTGGAGTAGCTTCTCCACCGTTCTCAGCAATAGCGTTGATAACACGTGCAAAGCTGGACATTGGGGACTTGAAGCTTCCAAGAAGCTTGGCAAGAAGTTCTTCACGGCTTGGAATGTTGGCGATTGTCGCCACACCGTTGGCATCATACAAAGTGTTTTCGATAATACCTGCTTTGAATTCAAGCACTGGCATACCCTTTTGCTCTTTAGAAATGATGCGAGCCGCTGCCGTTGGGTCATCATAAGATACAGCAAGGGTGGTTGGACCTTCTAGATGCGGGGCGATTTCAGCAAAATCCGTCCCTTCTACCGCAAAGCGAACCATTGTGTTTTTGTAAACTTTGTAGTCTACACCTTGCTCACGCAATTTTTTACGCAAAATGGTGTCCTGTTCCACAGTTAGACCACGGGCGTTTACCAAAACAACCGAGCTGGCTTTTTCCAACTTGCCCTTGATTTCAGAAACCACGGCTTCCTTTTTAGCGTTTTTTGGCATTTGTTTCACCTCGTTTCGTTTTAAGATACGGGGCATATAAAAACCCCTTTTCACCAAAGTGACGTAAAAAGGGGATAAAGTCCAATTTTACGCCTCGGCGGGATTTACACAAAAGCCACCCGCTGTCTATGGCACTTAGAGCATCATAACACAATCATTTAACCTTGTCAAGTCTTTTTTATTAATTCTGGCAAAAAAATCAACAAATAATTTTGATAACCATGTACAACGGTAGGGGCGAGCATTGCTCGTCCTATGTCTGCTGGCATTATTCTTTTGGAATGGACGGCATTGCCTGTATAAGTAGGACGGGCAATGCCACCCCTACCGTTGGTGTGCAGTTGACTTGATTTTGACAATATATAGAACTTTGTATAATCACATTTTTGCAATATAAAAACCCTGTCGAAACAGGGTTTAGGATTATCTAATTGATGCGGCTATGTCACGGTAAAGCGTCTCTGTAGCTTGGGATGTGCGTAAGCTTATGTACAGTGGTCCTGCTGTGCGACGGCTTATGCGTATGGTTGGACCTTCGTCTGGGTTTTGAACTAGCAGGTGTCCTGCATCAAAACGCCCACGAAGATTGCTTGGGGTACCGTGACCCATTCGGCGTATGCCAGCCCCGATGTCATTCATGGATTTGTCGTATAAATAAACCTCTGTAATTTCATCAAAGGGGACAGAAATGCCGTAAAGACCAGAAAAACTGACAGAACTTGGAGCGAAGTCCGCACGGATTGGGCGTGTGCCTTCAAAAAACAGCCATCCCATGGGTAGCATGGTTACAATTATGAAAACCCCGATAAGGATAAGGGTCTTTTTGCGTTTTG
>WQZZ01000159.1 GCA_009780485.1 Defluviitaleaceae bacterium
CCTGTCTTGCGTACCCAACCAGCCATAATAAATGACCTAGGTGCATTATACACCATCTAGGTCTGGTTTGCAACACCAAATTCCAACCTAGGAGGTGAACTAAATGGAAAACCAGTACACAAACAACAACATAAACCACCGTAGCATGATGCAAACAGACATGTGGACACAGCTATTCGATTTAATAACAAGACTTGTCACCATTGAAGAAAATTTATACGGTAAGAATGTTTATGACTTACAAGAACTATATGATTTTGCCGAAGAAATTGAGAGAAGGGTTCTAGGATTGGAAAACCCCCCAAGTTAAAAACCAAACCTCTAAAACTTGAATAACCCACTTTGTAACTTTGTATGGTTTAACGCCCTCTTATAAGAAGGGCGTTTTTAGGTTATGCTGGTTACAAAAACAAAAAAAGCGTGGGCAATTTACCCCGCTCATAAAATATTAAAGAAAAACCAAAAAAGTGCTTGACACACAACAAAATCAATGGTATAATTATCTTCTCTATTTTCTTGCCATATTTTGGACGCAGCAATCCACGGACTTTACTACTTGATATATTATATCACAGAAGAAATAAAAAATCAATAATTTTTTTCAAAAAAATTGTCGCAACATCGTAAACCTGATGAAACCACTACTAAATCACAAAATAAAAGGGGTCGGTGCAATGGAAAAGGGAAGAATCTCTCGCTTGCAATTAGGCAAGGCGGAGAGGATGAGCTACTCCAAAATAACAGACGAAATTTTGGAAATGCCAAATTTGATAGAATTGCAAAAGGACAGCTATCAATGGTTTTTGGCAGAAGGGTTGGATGAGGTTTTTACAGACATTTCACCCATAACCAATTTCGGTGAAACCTTGGTGCTTGAATTTGCAGGGCATTATCTGGACACGTCGGACACCAAATATACTATAGAAGAATGTAAGGAACGGGACACCACCTATTCAGCACCCCTTAAAATTAAGGCACGCCTTCGCAACAAGGAAGCCAATGAAATTAAAGAACAAGAAATTTTCATGGGGGAATTTCCCCTGATGACCGAGAACGGAACATTTATCATAAACGGAGCGGAACGTGTTGTTGTAAGTCAACTTGTCCGCTCTCCTGGCATTTATTACAACTTGGAGTATGACAAGTCGGGTAAGCCATTGATGTCCTCTACTGTAATTCCAAACCGTGGTGCTTGGATTGAATATGAAACTGATAGTAATGACGTTTTCGCAATCCGTGTGGATAGAACCCGTAAATTGCCTGTTACCAGCTTTATACGTGCCATGGGTGTTGGTACAGATGCGGAAATTATAGAGCTTTTTGGGGAAGAGCCGAAAATTACCGCTTCTATTGAAAAAGATGCCGCAACAAATAAAGACGAAGGCCTCCTGGAGGTCTATAAGCGTTTACGCCCAGGTGAGCCGCCAGCCGTAGAAGCATCTGAATCTCTTTTGCGTTCCATGTTTTTTGATAATAAGCGTTATGATTTAGCAAAAGTTGGTAGATATAAATTTAATAAGAAGTTACAATTGCGTAACCGTGTTAAGGGTCTTACTTTGTCACGTGATGCGGTAAGTCCTATAACTGAAGAAGTTATTGCACCAGCTGGCACTGTGATAACCTTGGATTTGGCAGATGAAATCCAATCTACTGGTGTTGGCTATGTTTGGGTTAAAGTTTGGCGTGGTGAAGAAGAAGCCGAAACAAAGGTTTTGACTAACAATACCGTGGCGATTGCCCCTTTCCTTGAACTACGTGATATTGACCCTGCTGTTGTTGGCATTAAAGAAATGGTGCATTTCCCTGTTCTTATGGAGCTTTTTATGGAGCATGATGAGGATACGGAGCTTATCCAAGCCCTGAAAGCCAACCGTAGCAAGCTTGTGCCGAAGCACATTACCGTGGATGATATGATGGCGAGTATCAACTATATCATTGGTTTGGATTATGGCATTGGTGGCAAGGACGATATTGACCATCTAGGTAATCGCCGTATCCGTGCCGTTGGCGAGCTTTTGCAGAACCAATTTAGAATTGGCCTTTCACGTATGGAGCGTGTTATCCGTGAGCGTATGACAATTCAAGAGCTTGATGGGCTAACCCCTCAATCCCTAATAAATATTCGCCCTGTGACGGCTGCCGTCAAGGAGTTTTTTGGAAGCTCCCAACTTTCCCAATTTATGGAGCAGACCAATCCGCTAGGTGAGTTGACCCACAAGCGTCGCCTGTCCGCCCTTGGACCTGGTGGACTTTCCCGTGACCGTGCGTCTTTTGAGGTACGTGACGTGCATGACTCGCACTATGGTAGAATGTGTCCGATTGAAACCCCAGAGGGACCAAACATCGGTTTGATTAACTCGCTGGCGACATATGCCCGTATCAACGAATACGGATTTATAGAAGCACCATACAGAAGGGTAGATAAAACAGCCACGCCACCAAAGGTAATGGATTCCTTTGTTTATGTTACTGCAGATGAAGAAGAAAATTTTGTGGTTGCACAGGCGAATGTGCAGTTAAATGAAAAAGGAGAATTTGTGGCAAGCCGTGTACCTGGTCGCCACAAAGATATTATTAATGAATTTCCAGTGTCTGAGATTGATTTAATGGACGTTTCGCCAAAGCAGATTGTGTCTGTGGCGACTGCCTTAATCCCTTTCTTGGAAAATGATGACGTTTCCCGTGCCTTGATGGGTTCTAATATGCAACGCCAAGCCGTGCCGTTGATGCGTACAAATTCGCCAATTGTTGGTACTGGTATGGAGTATAAAGCTGCCAAGGATAGTGGTGTGTGCATTATTGCCAAGCGTGAAGGTGTAGTGGAGAGTGTGTCTGCAAGCTCTATTGTTGTAGCGACACCCACGGGTAAAGACCATTACAAAGTTGTTAAGTTTATACGAAGTAACCAAGGTACTTGTGTCAACCAAAAGCCTATTGTTAAAATTGGTGACAAGGTGCAGGCTGGTGATATTCTTGCTGATGGTCCATCGACCCAAAACGGTGAGCTTGCCCTTGGGCAAAACCCTCTAATTGGCTTTATGTCGTGGGAAGGTTATAACTACGAAGATGCAATACTTCTAAGCGAGAAGCTGGTGCAAGAGGATGTTTATACATCTGTCC
>WQZZ01000160.1 GCA_009780485.1 Defluviitaleaceae bacterium
AAACGGTGTGTTTGTCCAGTAAAAATTGTAGCACTTGGCCACGAAAACCTGTAGCAGTTCTCAGCACCAAGTATTAATTGTGTATCTTTGTTTTGGTTTTGCTTTTGATTTGATGCCCGCAGATGCCAAGATGCAGCAGCTGGGCATCTGCGGGCGGCTCAAAATTTCTGATTATATTTTTGGCCATAAAAATTGTAGCATTTGGCTAGAAGTTTTGTAGCGTTTAGTCATCAGAACTGTAGCACTTGACCATGCAAACTGTAGCATTTGGTCATTTATGGTGTAGCACTTGACTAAAAAATGTGTAGCATATGGTCGTGAGGTCAGGGTTTTTCCTAATCTTGTTAAACATTGCTTTTTTAAGCCTTACTTTGTCGCTTCCCTTTTTTCTGGCGTTGCATGGATTCCTCTAACCGATGGCTAGGTCCAGAAAAAACTAAGATGTGGCTATGGTGGATTAAGCGGTCAATCATGGCTGCCGTGAGCTTGTCGTTACCAAACACGGTGTTCCACTGAGAAAACTCCAGATTAGATGTTATGATAAGACTCTTTTGTTCGTAGCAGTCCGAAACAACTTGGAATAACAACTCGCTAGCTTCTTTGTGGAGTGTGATAAAACCTATTTCGTCCAAAACTAGCAGTTGTACCTTTCGTAAGGAGTTCATAAAGCTAGTAAGTGTACCTTTGGACTGCTTTTCCAAGAGGATATTGGCAAGTCCTGTAGCGGTAAAGAAACGAACATGACGACCCTGCTGACAGAGTTTAAGTGCTATTGCTGTAGCTAGATGTGTTTTGCCCGTTCCAGATGCACCAATCAGAACAAGGTTTTCTTTGCCAGCCACAAAATCTGCATTCTCCATTTGCTCACCAGTAATTGTATTAGGAATTTCAATAGTCGGCTTCCAAACGAAGTCATCAAGAGTCTTGATGACACGAAACCCAGCCTGTTTAATCATGCGGGTCATACGATTGGCTTCTCGCTCCTTAACCTCAATATCTAACAACTCCTGCATATACTGCTCGGCATTGTGATACTGGACATTTCGCCACTCTTTAGCGAGACCTCCTAACTTTAGGGTACGCATGGTTTGTTCAATAGCCCCTTGGCCAATGTTTTGTGGTGTTGAAGCTTGTGGTGTTGAAGCTTGTGGTGTTTTAGCTATAGTGACCTCCTTGGAGTTGGTGCTTAACCTAGAGTCTGAAGTAGATTTTGCTTTACTCACCTTGCACCACCCCCTTCACCTCGACTTGTCCTACAAACCCAGATTGAAGAATTACTGCGGGTGAGTTCCCTGCGCCTTGCTTATCATCTCTGTATCCAGAATAAAGTACATCGTAAGCAGACAAATCTGGACTGTAGTTTGACAGGGTTGCTTCTGATGACAACTTTAACGGACTGGGATGGTACTCTGGCCTTGAAATGAACATATAACATTGCCTGATGTTGTCAGTATCTACTTTGCCATATCCGTGAGCCATCTCCAAAGCTTCGTCACATAACAATTCATTACCGTCATCAACAATTTCGGATAACAACATTAATGCAGACTTCCTGTCTCTACCATGAACGCTCTTGATGTAGTCCTTCCAAAGTTTAGGCATCTGGTCAAAAAAGCGTGTGTGTTCTGTTGCTCCAGGCTTTCTGATGAGAGTTGGTAGATATGTTTTCCAACAAGCAACCTCGGCATTTCTTTCATAGCTACGCTCAAAGGTTTTTAACCAGATGTTGTCGTGGTATACTTCTATTTTATCAAAGTATATCTTGACTTGTACGACTTTGCCGTATAACTCTGGAGAGAGTCCGTATTTATTAGTGTCTAATATAACGAAACCATTTTTATTGACCGACAAAGATTCGTAACGAAATACCTGATATTCGTATTCTGGCAAGGTAAGTAGTTGTGATTTCTCCGAACTCCAAAGCTCGGTGATGGTTGTATCTTGCTCATTCATCACTTTTGCTTCGCAAAAGTCAGCTTCGCTGGCCACCCTTCTTGGTGGTGAGTAATGTCTACGATTATGGTCGGTGTCGCAACGATGTAACAACTCCTTATTGAAGGCGGCAAAATCTGTAATAGTTGGAACAGGAGTGAGTAGGTTTCTACGGGTATATCCCACTTTGTTCTCAACATTACCCTTCTCGTTGCCCTTGCCTGGAGTGCAGAAATCCGCTCCAAAGCGGTGGTGTAACATAAAGCGATAGAAACCATCGGTAACAACCCTTTCGTTGCCTCTTAAAATTTGAGCAACAGCAGTAGTCATGTTATCTAACTTAATCCTTATGGGTACGCCACCGATGTGATAGAAAACCTTTTTAAGGCCTTCTAATAAGCACTCTTGGTTTTCAGAAGGAAAGACTTGCATCCAAGCAGCGTTTGAGTGAGGAAAGGAAACCACTAAGGCATATGCTTTGTGACTTGACCCTAGTGCATCATAGTATTTGAACTCACCGAAGTCTGCTTGAGCGAACCCAGCAATCTTTGCAAGGGGCAAAAAGCCCTCATGATGCTTTTTCAACTGTGCCTTTTTATAGTTATAGTATCGTTTGACACTGTTGTAGCTACCCTTGTAATTATGCTCATCCCGCAAGCGACAAAAGACCCTTGAAATGGTATGGCGTTGTTTTCTGGGTTCTAGGACATCTTGTTCTAACCAAATATCAATGATAGGTATGTAGTCAGCAATGATGTTAAATTTCATCGTCCGCTCTGGTAATTGACCAGATTGATTGAAGTTAGTCTGGTGAGCGTACTTCTTAACGGTATCAAAGTGGTGACCTGTTTGCCTAGCAATAGCTCTTAGGGATTTACCCTCATTCTCGTATAGGTCTTTGATATAAGCTTTTTGTGCCATTCTTAACACCTTTCCTTTCGCCCCCTTAGAATAATTTATCATCAATTAATTCTAAGGATAGCATATTTTTATGATTTGTGGTGTCAAGAGGGCAAAAGTTTCATTGTAAGTGACAAGGTGCTACAATTTTCGTGGCCAGATGCTCTGATTTTATTTTAGCAGAAACATATGGTCCAAGCAAGCTTTAATGGTAAGCATAGTCTCAACTCCTAAAAGTAAATTTAATTACTTTC
>WQZZ01000161.1 GCA_009780485.1 Defluviitaleaceae bacterium
GCAGAAATCCTTGGCAACCCAACACAACGTCAAATCTTTATTGACACAGTTGCTGGCGATATAATTCCTGTGCCGTATGTATACTTCACAGTTGCATTTGACACTGCTGGCGGAAGTTATGTTCCTTCACAGCAAGTACGTCAAGGTGAATTAGTAGTTAGACCAGAAGACCCAACCAAAGAAGGTTATACATTCACTGGTTGGCATTTCATCAGCCCAGATTGGAGTTCTCCTTGGAACTTCTATGGACATAGAATCAACTGGGATAACACAATAACCGCTACTTGGGAAGCCATCCCAACTTTCACAGTCACATTTGACACTTCTGGCGGAAGTTATGTTCCTTCACAGCAAGTACGCCAAGGTGAATTAGTGGTTAGACCAGCAGACCCAACTAGAGATGGATACACTTTCGCTGGATGGTATTTCGTAAGTCCTGGTTGGACTTCTCCTTGGAACTTTTATGGACATAGGGTTAATTGGGATAATACGGTTACTGCGGTTTGGGAAGCCATCCCAGCCACCCCAACTTTCGCAACCAACCCAAATATGTTTGCAGGCATAAATGAAGCTGACCGCAACAGCAGAATTTGGACGCTATCCTTCAACACCATTCAGACCGTGGGCAATGAGGTCACCACCGCACAATTCTCTATAGACATTGAGGGCAACAACGCAAACCAACGTGGACAACATACATTCCACGCTGGTCACACCTTAGAGGGTTATACTCTACTCTTTGACATTAGGGGTAATGGCAGCAACATCGCCCAACTCGAACTTGTTAGATAAATAATTAAAAAACAAAGCCCTATTCGTTAAATCGAATAGGGCTTTGTTTTTCATGCTACGTTACAAATTCTTTTGTTTTTTCGGACTTATCCCGATGCTCACGCAATCTCCTAAAAAAGGTGGCTCTGCTTAATCCCGTTTGCTCCAATGCCTCCTCTAGCAAAAGTCCTTTCCACTCCCATTCTTTTGCAATCTCTGCAAAATCCACATCCATTTCCTTAGCAGGGCGACCAAGATGCACCCCTCTAGCCCTCGCAGATGCTATGCCCTCTGACTGTCGCCTTCGGATGGTTTCTCTTTCATTCTCCGCAACAAAAGACAACAATTGCAAAACCATATCACTGATAAAAGTTCCCAAAAGGTCTTTGGCAGTTCTTGTGTCCAACAAAGGCATATCCAGCACAACAATATCAATTCCCTTTTCGTTTATTAGAAAACGCCATTGGTTCTGTATATCCCCGTAATTCCTACCAAGTCGGTCAATTGACTTTATGTAAAGCACGTCACCCTGCTCCATTTTTTCAACAAGCCTTTTATATTCTGGTCTTTCAAAATCTTTGCCACTTTGTTTGTCGATATAAATGTTTTGCTCCAAGATTCCCAAATCATTCAGGGCGTCCAATTGCCTGTCTTCGTTCTGCTCCGTCGTCGATACCCGCACATAGGCGAAGTTAATCATGTTAAAAAACCTCCCAAAGTTTTTTAACTTATTTTGTCCAATTTGTATGGCGGTTTTGATTAGTAAATATTTGATAACGTCTGGCATTGCCTATTTTGTTGTTTTCGCACATCTAACAACACAATTTACCACTTCCTTATTTGGACGCAATTAATATCAACACCATCCAAATATTGAATAATTTCAGACTTTAACTGGTTAAGCCTATATGTAATCACCAATTCGCCCACCATGTAATGCCTTGACAGGTGAGATATTAGGTTTTTATGAGCTTTGTCCGCTGGCATTTGTTTATTATACTGGTCATAAAGCTTACAATAATTAGGTATAAAACTTTGAAATGGCACCAAAAACTGTGCCGCACCTTCGTTGGCTTGCCATTCCAAATGGTCGTCCACATTTGTGTTGCAAACAAAGTGGTTACGGTTGTGGAACATATAATGTATAAGCTCGTGCATACAGTCAAAATTTTTGCCCGTAGCAGAACGGCGGTTGTTTAATGCGATATATGTAGAATCTGTACCCTTATAAAGAATACCACAAATTGTCGCTTCTTTGAAATCCAATATTTCTATGGTTAGGTCAAGGCAAATTTTGTGGGCAAGCTCCATGGCATCAATGCGGTAATTTGTTGCACACAAATTGAAACCAAGGTCCTTGGCTTTTTCGCTAACCATTGCGTAAAGCCCTGCCTTGGTTAAAAATGGGTTATCCCCTTCGTTTTTCTTCATCACGTTCCTTTGCCCTCTTTAGAAAGTCCAGTGCCATTTGCAAATCGTGGGGGTCAACGCCTGCTTCTTTTGCTTCTTGTGCAATGCGGTAATAAACTTGGTCTACCACCATCCCCTTTTCATCAACAGGGTATTTTATGGTGGTTGTACCCAACAAATAATCTACACTGCAACCGAAGGTCTGTGCAAGACGGGTTAGGGTTTCGTTGGCAGGGTCGTGTACCCCCCGCTCCCAATTTGACAAGGTGGCTTGCGAAACCCCCAACTGCTGTGCCAAGTCTGCTTGTTTAATGCCTTTTTCTACCCGCAATTCTTTAACTCTGTTCAATTAATATCACCTCATTTTTTGCTTGACAGGACAAGCAAAATAAGATATAATATTAGTATACCTTATATTATATCTTATTTTTTAGATTATATCATAATTTGTCATAGGAGGGCAAGCAAAATGAGCAAAAAAGATATTGAAATTATTTTGGACAACGGACTAGAGATGGACACACAAACCCAAGCGGCATATGATGCCATCGACATACTATCATCAAGACGACCAGCCACAACCCCTTTAATTTATCAAATTTTTAAGAGCAAGGTTGATGCAGATAACAAGCGTAAAGGAGTCAAGGAGATGCTAAACCAACTCCCAACAGGAGATATGCGTGACGTACTTGTTAAACGCTATCTCGAAAACTTATCATGGGAGCAGGTGGCAGATGCTTGTCACATTTCGGACAGCTACACCTACAAACTTCACCAACAAGGGCTAGAAAGCCTAGCATCATCTACAAAATCCTAGACAAACCCATTGCAATTAAAATCAAACCCGACAAAACCGTCCACATCCGTTGCCGATGACCCAGTTTTTTGAAAA
>WQZZ01000162.1 GCA_009780485.1 Defluviitaleaceae bacterium
GGGCGGGCATTGCCCGTCCCATTTATGCAGACGATACCGCCCAAATCTATAGTGCCATCAGGCATGGGACGAGCAATGCTCGCCCCTACCAAGTTATGATTATGTTGATTAGTAGCAGGGCTAACACACCCACAAGAATAGGTTTGATAATTTTTGAGCCTATTTTTATAGCCAAAGACGAACCGATGACATTGCCCAAAATACCAAAAATGGCTGCGGGAATTGCCAGTTGGAAAACCACGTGACCGCCAATTAAAAAAGTTACCAGCGACCCTAAATTGCTAGACAAATTGATAATTTTAGCATTACCATTCGCCATCACCAAATCAAAACGTAAAAGAGCCGTAAAAATCAAAATCAAAAATGTTCCTGTGCCTGGACCAAAAAAACCGTCATAAAAACCGATTGTAAGTGCCGCACCTGCCGCACCTAGAATTATGGTACTTTGCTTTAAGGTGTCTGTGCGGTTTTCTTTGCCGAAGCCCTTCTTAGTCAACACCACAATGGCGACAATTGGTATCATTATCATTAACATATATCGCAAAAATTCGTCACCAGTAAGCAAGGCAACCCACGCCCCTGCCGATGACCCAAGCAAAGCAAAAATCACAGAAACGGGTATCGCCTTAATATAAACCTTGCCATTTCGCAAAAAATTAAAAGCAGAAAACGCCGTGCCGAATGTGGATGAAAATTTGTTACTGGCAAGGGCGGCGTGCATGGGCATACCAGTTAAAACATAGGCGGGCAGACTTATCAACCCTCCGCCACCAGCAATAGAATCTATAAACCCAGCCAAAAAAACCAACCCGCTAACAAGGGCTATTTGTGCAAAATCAAAAGTAAGTAATTCTTCCATCTCGTCCCCCGATTTTTGTCGATATGTTAATTGTAAGCCCTGCACAAGCTTTTTGTCAAGTGGTAATGTAAGTGTGTTTGCATATACAAAAGGGCGGGGTCAACCCCCACCCTACATACTATCGAAACCTTTTTGAGCTTTTTTCCTCAATCTCCTCAGCTAACTTGTTGAGCTTTTCCAAGTCCTCTAAAAATTCGCCTTGCAAATCTTCTTCAATAGTCACCAGCCTTGTGATGGAAGAAAATATTGCTTCCCATGCGTCTGTAGCAATCATGCTACGGTAATTAATTTTGTTTTCTGTCATAAGACAATCACCTCTGTGAATTTTTTTTGGGTTGCAAATTGGACCTAGGTGATGTATAATCAGTCCTAGGTCACTTTGTGGCACTGGGGGACACGTAGGGTGGGGTGGTTTCGAGCCTGTTTACCCGCCCTACGTGTTTTTTCAATTGCATCCCCAAAAATGCCACAAAATACGCTACCTAATGTCATTATACAACAGCCTGCCATATTGTGTCAAGACTTTTATTAAAAAAGCTAGACTTTGTGCGGGGGTTATGATACAATAATGGGTAATGTGAAAATTTATAGAATTTTAGGAGGAACACCATGTCACAATCAGTACTTACGCAAAAGGAAGAAAACCTTATAAACATCAGCTTTGAGATAGCGGCTGACGAATTTGAAAAAGCACTTCAGCAAGCTTATAATGAGAACAAGAACAAAATTCATTTGCCTGGCTTTCGCAAGGGGCGTGTGCCACGCAAGATGATTGAAGCCCAATATGGTAAAAACTTTTTTTACGAAGATGCTTTGGACGCAGTTTTTCCAGACCGTTACGAGGCGGCTTTGGATGAGCATGATGTTGACCCAGTTTCCCGCCCGTCTATCACCGAATTTAAGGTTAGTGACGAGGGTGTTGCTAATATTGTGGTAGAAACTTGGACGAAGCCAGAAGCAACCCTTGCAGACTGGAAGGGTGTGGAATACAGAAAGCCAGTTACCGAAGCGACAGACGCAGAGGTAGATGCGGAGCTGAAAAAAGAGCAAGAAGCAAGTGCGAGATTGGTGAATATTACCGACCGCCCCGCAAAAGATGGCGACCAAGTGACCATCGACTTTGAGGGTTTTATTGACGACGTTCCTTTCGCTGGTGGCAAGGGGGAAGGTTTTGATTTGACCCTTGGCAGCGGTCAGTTTATCCCAGGTTTTGAGGAGCAGTTGATAGATGCTAACATTGGGGACGATGTTGATGTAAATGTGTCATTCCCAGAAGAATATCACGCTAATGAATTGGCTGGCAAACCCGCCCTGTTCAAAGTGAAGGTGCATGACATTCACGAAAAGCAAGTGCCAGAGCTTGATGACGATTTTGCCAAAGAAGTTTCCGAACATGATACTATAGAGGAATATAAGCAAGAAATTAAGGAAAGAATTGAGGATGGCAAGCGTAAAGCTACTGACCGTGAGGTGGAGGAGCAACTTGCCATGGGTCTTGGCGAGCGTGTGGAAGTTAATATCCCACAAGCAATGATTGACACAGAAATCGAGCGTCAAATTACCGATTTTGCCCGTATGATACAGCAACAGACGGGTATGGAGTTAAACCAGTATTTGCAGGCAACTGGCATGGACAATGCCACATTGCGTATGGCTTATGAAGGTTCAGCACCTAAAAATGTACGTAGCCGTCTTGGTGTGGAAGCCGTCATTCGCATGGAAAACATCCAAGTGACAGAGGAAGAAATGGACAAGGAACTTGATATTGTTGCCCCTATGTACCGCCTTACAAAGCAACAGTTTGTCGAAGCGGTTGGCAAAGGTGGCATGAAGAATATCGAAAATGACGTTAAGGCACAAAAGGCTCTGGCACTTGTGCGTGAACACGGTAAGGCGATAACTGCCGAGGAAGCCGCCGCAAGGAAAGAAGCTGAAAAGGCAACCGAAGAAGCTTCTGTTGAAGAAGAAAAACCAAAAAAGAAGGCAACAAAAAAGAGTAAAGACGAGGAATAGACAAATGTATAATTCAGAAACCCGAACACTTACAAC
>WQZZ01000163.1 GCA_009780485.1 Defluviitaleaceae bacterium
TTTTACCAAAGGCGGAACAAGATTCTAAATCTGGAACATCTGCGATGTATCCACCATCGGCTTCGCTATAAAACACATTAATGTGGTATTTACGCATATTAATCCCTCGCTTCCAGTTGGTATTTCTCCACGATTTTCAAAAACTGGTCAATTTGATAAGGTTTTGCTTGCCCGTTGTCATTTTGTATACTTATGCTTTTGGGTATAGAGGCGTTTCTATAAATTCTATGACTTCCCTTTGTCCTCGCAAGTCTAAACCCGAAATACTCTAACAAAGCAACGAAATCATTAAACCGTACATTACTTCGGTTATTTATTACGATGCCCAGTAATTTCCTCTTATTCAAATATTTCGCCCCTTCTTTCTACACATCCAAGTTGACAACATTGGCGTAATTGGCGTAAATAAACTCTTTTCGGGGTTCGACTTTATCACCCATTAGCTGGGTAAAAATCAAGTCGGCTTCAAAAGCGTCGGAAAGGTCAACCTTTTTCAAAATACGGCGGTCGGGGTCCATGGTGGTGTCCCAGAGCTGGTCGGCATTCATTTCCCCAAGACCTTTGTAGCGTTGAATTGCCCGCACGCCTTCACGTGTAACTTGTCCGCTGGCAAAAAAGTCATCAAGCTCATGTCCGTTTCGCCCCTCGCCAGGGTAGATATAATATTCCTCTTTGCCCTTTTCGATTTTGAAAAGTGGTGGCTGGGCGATATAAACATAACCGCCAGTAATTAGCTGTGGCATAAAACGATACAAAAACGTAAGCAAAAGGGTGCGGATATGGCTTCCGTCCACATCGGCATCTGTCATTAAAATAATTTTATGATAACGCAATTTTTCAACATCAAAATCCTCGTGGATACCCGTGCCGAAGGCGGTAATTAAGGACTTAATTTCTTCATTGACCAAAATTTTGTCCAAACGGCTTTTTTCCACATTCAAAATTTTACCACGAAGGGGCAAAACCGCTTGTGTTTTCGGGCTTCTTGCACCCTTAGCAGAACCACCCGCCGAATTACCCTCCACAATATAAATTTCTGACTTAGAGGGGTCTTTTTCACTACAATCTGCCAATTTACCAGGTAAACGCCCGCCATCTAATACATTCTTACGACGTACCAACTCACGTGCTTTTTTGGCGGCATCCCTAGCACGCTGTGCCATTAGGGCTTTTTCAATGATAATCTTGCCAACACCAGGGTTTTCCTCAAGGAAATACGCAAAATACTCATTCATTATAGTTTCCACAGGCGTACGAACCTCTGGATTTGTAAGCTTTATTTTGTTCTGGCTTTGGAATTGGGGATTGCCAAGCTTAACGCTAATAACGCAAGCCAACCCTTCCCGCACATCCTCACCCGTCAAATTTCCGTCAGCATCTTTCAAAACATTGAATTTACGCCCATAGTCGTTGATGGTCTTTGTCATTGCAGAACGAAGTCCCACAAGATGCGTTCCTCCCTCAATGGTATGGATGTTGTTGGCAAAAGTATAGATACTTTCCGTAAATCCATCATTATATTGCAAGGCAATTTCTACAGCAATACCATCCTTTTCTTGCTCAACATAAAAAATCTCTTTGAAAATAGGGTCTTTGTCTTTGTTGATATGCTCCACAAACTGTCGCAAACCGCCTTCATACTGAAAAACCCGCTCTTGCTCCTGTCCTTCCCTCTCATCCCGCAAAATAATTTTCAAGCCCTTGGTAAGAAACGCAATCTCCTGCAAGCGGGCTTTTAGCACACGAAAGTCATAAACAGTTTCTTCAAAAATTGTAGGGTCTGGGCGAAAGGTTATAATAGAACCACGATAATCCGTAGTCCCGGCCTGCGTCAAAGCCTTGGTGGTTTCCCCTTTCTCAAACGACATCACGTGCTTTGTGCCATTTGAATGGACTTCCACATCCAAATGCGTAGACAAGGCATTAACCACCGACGCACCCACGCCATGCAAACCACCACTTACCTTATATCCGCTGTTTTCGCCACCAAACTTACCACCAGCATGAAGCACAGTAAAAACAACCTCAACCGCTGGTATGCCCTTGGTCGGATGAATTCCCACAGGTATGCCCCTACCGTTGTCCTGCACACGAATACCATCCCCTTGCAAAATGCTGACGGTAATTTCGTCACAAAAGCCAGCCAGAGCCTCATCCACCGCATTGTCTACAATTTCGTAAACCATATGATGAAGCCCAGCCGACTCTGTTGTGCCGATATACATACCAGGGCGAAGCCTAACAGGCTCTAACCCCTCCAAGACCTCAATGTTATGTTCATTATATCCACTATTACTCAATTTTTCACCTCATTATTTTACTTGTTACTTACCTTGACATATTATACCACAAACACTGACCAAACACAAGCTTTTTTGCGGATTTTTCGGCAAAAATAACGCCGCCTAAAAAGGTGGTATTTTCGACATATTTGCCTATTGATACAATCCAAAAACAAATTTGCCTTAAAGGTGTGTATCACACGGAAAACAATACCATCTGGTAGGGGCGGGCATTGCCCGTCCCATGTCTGCTGGCACTATTGCTTGGGGTTGGGCGGTATCGTCTGCATAAGTGGGACGGGCAATGCCCGCCCCTACCAGATGAAAGTGTTATTTCAAAAAATACCAATAATTTTCAAAAAAAGACTTGACAAGTGGAAAAACAACGTGTAAAATATAAATAAGGGCTAAGGCGACAGCCAAATCCCTACATAATTACTTTGCAAATGACTTGTATAAAAGTTGCCTGTCTGGCAACACCGTGACAGGAACTCCAGACAGGCAACCCCCTACAAGTCCTAAAAAAGACCTGAGATAATCTTAACATCTCTCAGGTCCGCTTGTCAAGCAAATCTTTCAGCCTTGACAAAAACAACTATGAGAGGAGCATTAAAAA
>WQZZ01000164.1 GCA_009780485.1 Defluviitaleaceae bacterium
TGTTAACCCGGATATTAGCGCACAAACGGCTGCGGCTTTTGTTGACGCGCTTAAAATAATTTATAACAATGGGGAATGTACCGCTAGGTTGAGTATATCCCAGGAAATTACACAGTAGCAGAGGTATCTTTAGCAAATGGAGGTGAAAGATGAAGCACTATACCATAGTTTTTTATACGACAACCGGTTCGCGGCGGTCTATTAGGGTTAATAACCCTAATACAGACTTGCCATTGCCGCTGATTGCGGAGGCGGTGGATCAGATGCTTGCAAATGATGTTTTTGATCCGCAAGCAGGTTCACTTGAGAGTTTGAGCCGAATGGAGTTGTCTGTTGTTGAACGTTCTGTTATTTTGTAATATGAATATCTTGTCACCCTTTGATTGTACGAAAGTACTATCGGGGGTGTTTTTTTTATTAGCCGTGCTTTTTTGAATTGTTTTTATATTTCCTTTTGCGGTTGAATGATTTTGCAGCCTACAGATGGTTCGCGTTCCTGTCCTCGCGACACCCGATTCTAACTGCTATTGCAGGGTGTAGAGAACCGACCACTGACTTATTTGTGCGGGATTGTCAGTGTTCCTGTCTCCGTGACACATCCGGCTTATCCCCGGCTTATCTTAGTTTTTGCAGCCTACAAGTCTACAACTCAGTTATTCATTGTATGCTAATACAATTAAAACACCATCACCCTCATTAGTCAAATATTGGTGACCCGAGCCACTGCCATCTAACAAGCCATCAATAAGCCCAATAAGAGTAACAAGTTCTTCTGTGTCTTGTAACCAAGTAAAACAACCGTTTGACATAGAAATGCAATCGTTTGGTACAGAAAATATCGAGTATTTTTTTCTTTGTGCTTTAACTAATGTGAGAGTTTTAAAATTATCAATCTCTACATTACCAAGACAATCTAGTCTAATTTCTTGCGTCATGCCCTCTGCCAAAGAAAGAATGCTTTCTTTTAAATATTCTAACCACTCTCTTGCCTTAACATCTATACGAAGTGTAAAACCATAAGCACCTTGATAATAACAAATTCTAGTTTTAGATGAATCTCCCATGATATCCTCCTAAGGGTGAAAGGGTGGATAGAGATTCTGCCACTGGTCATTCCATACACGCCACGGAGTATAATCCCAATGTCCAACATCATGATGTCTATCTGGGGCGTGCCATCTCCATTCACCACCTTGTGGATCAAACCATTTTGGGGTATCACCACGTGTTCCATGTCGCCATTCCCGAGAGCCAGTGGGAGAGCCAGTGGGACGGTTCTCTTGGTCTGTCCGTTATGTTATTCTGATTCTAACTGTCATTTCAGGGTTTATAAGCCAAGAGAACACCCATGCCGCCATCCGCCGGCACACAAAATGGATGAAAACAAGTGATGCTTTCACACTAACCGTCCCTGCGGCCTTTCTTGCGGCCTTTCTGTTTGTCACCTGTCATGTTTTTGCATGTAGTTTTTAGCTACTTCCCACACGCCTCCATACACTTCTCCATCGCTAGGGGAATCAATTATCCTTTTTATGCTGTCTCTCAGTAGAATTTGTGACTTTGGTGGAAGTATGGGCATCAAACCTACGATAATTGACCATTTCCAATCCTCATCTGTCTCGGTCGGTTTCAAAAGTTCCTTAATTAATGGAACCATACTATCTGGAAATCTAGCTAGAACTCCTAACATTGCATCCGCTATCGGCCAGTTCATATCAGCGATCCAGGATAGTAATTCAAGTAAAATTAGTTGCACTTCATCTTCATTTATTTCCATCAATGTCGTGAAAGGCGTAAAATCAAACTTATCTTTTGGAATGAGTCTCTTCATTATTTCACCCTCACAGTTATAGTTATTAGAATTTCTGTAAGAAAATGCGGATCCTCTTTTGCATTGGGGCGTGATGCAATCCATTCAGGCATCAATGTTGGGATGATTGGAACGACAGAAACATGATCTGGACCATCTTGTATTGCTCTGAGTACACCTGTCGCATTTACTGCCTCGATAGTGGTTGCCGTAAATGGTCTCTCTGAAGTCTACAGGGACGGTTAGTGTGAAAACAAGTGATGCTTTCACACTAACCGTCCCCCGGCTCGTCCTTGGATGAGTTTTTGCAGTCTACAGCCGACACTATATGAATAAACGACCTATTTCATCTATCAGTCTCTCTAATTCCAAACCATATTCATTAGGTTCCCAACTTGGCTGGAAACCATTATCACAAAGTTCGTCACCAACAATTTCCCTTAGTTCGTTATAAAATTCTACAGTATAAGAGTCATTGCCTGATTCTATAAAAGGAATTAGCAATGGATTGCGCTCTTTTAAACATTTTTTCAAGAGTTCCATTGAGTTCTCGTTTAACTTTATCATTACAAAATCACCTCGTTCCACTACTTCCAGTTGCCCATGTTGTTACTACTCGTCCATCTTCATTAAGAATAACTGTAGCGTGTTGGCCAATATATTTAGTAGTTCCGCCACTCTGAGGAAGTCTACAAGGACGGTTCTCTTGGTTTAAGAATAAGTCAGCAGAACACCCATGCCGCGCGAATCGGCACACAAAAGGGATGAAGGGGACGGCGGGACGGGGACGGCGGGACGGTTCTCTTGGCTTACGAACCATGAAATGGCAGTTAGAATCAGGATAAGTCAGCAGAACCGTCCTCCCGGCTCCGTCCTGTATGTGGATGAGTTTTTGCAGTCTACAGGTTATAGATAAGGAGATATCATAGATTCAACGAATAATGAATTGCTCACTATTGCTTGCAATACCTTTTCTGCTGCTTGATTGCTTCCGATATACATGTAATAGTCATATCCGAAATGAAGAAACATTTTATCACTTACTAGTTTGCACCAAACCATCTCTCTAAGTGCAA
>WQZZ01000165.1 GCA_009780485.1 Defluviitaleaceae bacterium
TCTACAATAACTGGTTGCTGTCCTTCAATGTTTACTGGTTGGCCATTGACGGTAACGCCAATTTCATTTGCAAAAACCGTCATTGTTGGAATGAGGGCAAAAACCAATAACAATGCCATGCCTAGTGTTAAAACTTTCTTTTTCATTGTAAATCTCTCCTATTTTTTATTTTGCGGTATTAAATTACACGCACCAAAACCGTCTGCGCAAAGAAATCGCAAACGGCTTTGGTGTGTGTAATTAATTAGCGGTAAATCCAGTTATCTATTTCAGAATTACATACAAATTGCGACGTTGGCTCGGTGGTATTACCATCTCTGTCTATTGCATAATCAACCATGCGCCAGAAGAAATCCAGGCCGACTAATTCTTTAGGATTTCTACCTTGGAATGTGAGTGTGGCCGTTTCGCCATCTGTAGATTCTATTGCAACAATTGTAACCAGTTCGAAAGCATCATTTCTGCCCAGCATCCAACCACCGGCAATTGTTGCTGCACGAAGGACTTCACCTTCAAATATATTTGCTTGTTTGGCAAACTGCATTCCATGATTCGCAAATTCTACATTGTGCGCATCCGCCATGTTGTCCGCATATTTAAATGCCGCAACTGGAGAACCCATACATTCATTTTGCAGGTTAGGTCTTGCAATTGGGTCTTCGCTTGGGAAGAACTGTAGACCAACCAATTCACCCGTTTGGGCATCTACCCGGAATCTGAGCACATCCTGGGAGCGAAGCATTCTGCCTTCGGGGCAATGTGCCCTATTATTTGGGATGCGAATTGCCCCATCCCATGTGCTTCTGGTTACATTACGTGTGGGAGGAACTATATCATTTTTTGCAGGATTTTCTATTGGAATGCGCCCGTCTACACCATCAAACACATATAAGGCTGTAGACATTTCTCTCGGATCAAAAGCGGGGTTATAACCTATTTCAATATAAAAATCACCTAACTGGTCAAAATTTATGCCAAAGAATTGGGTAAGTGCAGCGAGTCCAATTTGTCTGGCTTCTTCTTTTGGAATGGTCGTTGCACTTGCCTCGGTATAAGGTATACCTATTGTTACATGGGGTTGCGACCCTTGTGGCATAGCTAAAACTGAGGTGGCTACACCTGCTAATGCGACTATTGCTACCAAACTTGTGATTAATAATTTTTTCATTGTTAAACGCTCCTTTTAATTTTGGTTTTAATTCAGTGGTATTGCGTAAGCACTTGCTGTTAAAACAACAGCATCAACAAATTCTACAATTACAACATACCCTATGCCATCGCGCACACCCATGGGAAATCTTTGACTGCCTGTTTCTTCACCCACAAATGGATGTGGGCGTAACCCCATTGGCATGTGGTTGCCAATATAAAACTCAAAGCTTTTTATTACTGTATCAAGAAATGCTTCCGAATTAAGTTCTCTTACTGCACTGGGCACATGGGTGAAGCTTTCCATAGGAGCAGACAACACATAGTCCATCTGCGCATCTGTGAACAAATCTAGTCCGGTATCGATTGGCGTTATCGCGCCTTCTGCAATTGACATCATACCGCCGCCGCCGCTTGCATAAAAATCTAAAACAAGTGGCTGGTTATGAACTTCTCCATCTTCAAATGTTACTGTCATATTAATTTTTATAACCATATTAGGGCCAGACCAATCCCTATAGTTCATGTCGTGGCTGCCCCAAAACAGAAGCATATCTTCTGGCATGGCGCCAGCAAATGTGAAGGCATTGCCGATTTTTTCAAATTCTGTGCCATACATAACCAAGCGGCTAGTCGTAAAATCCGGCGGGATGGTCACATGTCCACGTGACACACCTTCCACCTGCCCCCAATTTCCAATATATTGTGCGGCAAAAAAGCCATTTTCTAGCAAAAACTCCACAGTGCTAATGTTCTCACCTTCAAATTCAAACCATAGTCCAATGCTGATATATAAGGCTTCGCCGTCATAATATCCATGCCACCCTTCCAGCAGGGTTATGTCCATTTCTCGCCGCACATAGGATCCATCAGGTTGTAGTTCCATGGCATATACCCGCATGGCAAAAGCGTTGGCCGGGAATATATCGCCGCTTTGGTTAAACAGATTTCTCCCAAACACGGCAACGAGTAAAACCGCTGCCACTGTTGCAAATGCGATCACCCCGGGAAGAATTGGGCGTTTAGGGAATGGTTTGTGTTTCTTTTTTTTTGATGTTAGCTCGCTTTTCATTGCCGCTTTTGTGCGGTTAAGCAAGTCTTGACTTGGTGTAATCTGTTCCATTTCTTTTTTATATTGTGCTTTAAACATTATCAACGCCCCCTTTCAGTTTACTTCGCAAGAGGTTTCTTGCCCGTGATAGCTGAGACGTTACGGTTGAAACAGTTGACTTGAGTGCCTTGGCAATATCGGCTACCGGCATATCTTCAAAGTAGAAAAGATGAATAACCGTTCGATATTTTTGAGGGAGGGATTGAACAGTGGGCACCACTTCAAAGTCTTGATGTTGGTCTTTGTATTCCAAATCCTCAGGCATCTCAACCCTCTTTTTGTTCCAGGGAGACGCAAATGATTTTCGGCATGTGTTTATTGTAACGCTTATTAGCCATGCCTTTACGTGCTCATCTGTTTCAAATGCTACTTCCGATTTGCAGAGTTTTAAAAATACTTCTTGAAAAATATCATCTGCATCGGCTTTATTTTTCATTTGTGTGAACGCTATACGGTACACCATGTCGGCATATTTATTGACTACTTCGTCCACCCAACCGCTGTGCACTTGCGATTGGCTCATCTGCATCAACTCCTTTCACTAGTAATACCCCCCAGACACCTAAAATGCTGCAAGGAAAATAAAAATATTTACAAGACATATTATTCCA
>WQZZ01000166.1 GCA_009780485.1 Defluviitaleaceae bacterium
CGATTAATGCTTGATGGTGCAAATCTGATACTGATTGCAGAGGATGGGTATGATTGATATATGGAAGGAAAACTTAAGGCAAGGGGATTTGATGATGTGTTCGTGTTTGGTTTTGAGGGAGTGTATGTGTGAAAAAACGTAGTGGCTCAAAATTTTTATCCGATATGAAGAAAGCATCTGGTGGTCGTGGTATAGAGAGTGGACATTTAATAAAACTTATAAAAGCTTTCTTGATTGTCGTTGCCATTAGTGCTGTTATATTTGTTGTAGTTATATTATTCACTGGATAATTATTTTTCATAATTAAAAATATTACTTGCCAAAGTGAGAAATATTATGTTATAATAATTCAAGAAACCTGTGCCGACATGGCTCAATTGGCAGAGCAGCTGACTTGTAATCAGCAGGTTTCCGGTTCGAGTCCGGATGTCGGCTATTTTTATACAATAGCAAATCGTAGGGGAGATTACCCAAGCGGCCAAAGGGGGCAGACTGTAAATCTGTTGTCAGCGACTTCGGTGGTTCGAATCCGCCATCTCCCAATTTAATATTTATATGGCGCGGAGTGGAGCAGTCTGGAAGCTCGTCGGGCTCATAACCCGAAGGTCATAGGTTCAAATCCTATCTCCGCAATAAATAAAAAACCGCAATCCAATAAATTGCGGTTTTTTATTTTTATGACACAAAAGCGGTGAGGGAAAGAACTTACTATATAGTGGGATGATTTCCGAAGTTTGAGATGCGTTTGTGCTGTGTGGATTTATGAGCCTTTTCAATTTTATAAAAATTATTGCCTTTTATGCCTGTTAGCAAATAGGTGTCTAATTCATCGTAAGTCAGTCCCATGTCGGCTTCATCGGTTTGACCTTCAAAAAGCCCTGCGGAGGGGGCTTTTGTGTAGAACACCTTCGGGGCATTAAGATACCTTAAAAAATCGAAGATTTCGGTCTTTGTTAGGTCTTGGATGGGGTTTAGGTCAAATGCACCATCGCCCCATTTTGTGAAATAACCCATGTGGATTTCGCTTCGGTTGCCTGTTCCAGCTACCAAGTAATTATGGCTGGTGGCGATGGCGTAAAGGGTTGTCATTCGCAAGCGAGGGTTCATATTGATATTGGCGACTTCGCTAACGGATATATCACGGTTAATTGCTGTTAGTAAGGTCTTTTTGGTGTCAGTTAAGTCTACAATTACATGGTCTATACTGTAGGTGCGACCTAAAATCATGGCATCCTTTAGGTCTTGATTGTAATTGCTGGCGGATTCGCAAGGCATAATGACCCCTATAATATTATCGGTTGCCATTTTGCATAAAATGCCCACCAGTGCAGAATCCTTACCCCCGCTTGAACCAAAAGCGATGCCAGAAGCCCCAGCATCCAAAAGGGTTTGCTTGATTTTCGCTACCCTCTGGATGATTTCTTTTCCCCAATCTCTGTCAATTTTAATCATGTTGATTGCAAACCCCCAATTAATTGCGTAAGCTCGTTTTCTGTGAAACAATAGGATTCGCTGCAGAAGTGACAACTTATCTCCGCCTGCCCCTGTTCCTCTAAAATGGATTTAATTTCATCAATACCTAGTGAAATTAAGGTGCGTTCCATTCTCTCCTTGGCGCAATTGCACACAAAGGCGATGGGGTGGGTTTCTGTTATTTCGTAGCCAAAAGGGGCAAGTAACAATTCTAAAATGTCTTCTGGTGACTTTTGTTCATCCAGTAGACGGGAAATGGGTGGAAAACCTTGGATATGAGCCTCTAATTGGTCGATTATCTCATCGGATGCCCCTGGCAAAAGCTGGATGAAAAATCCACCTGCCGCTTTTACGCTCAAATCCACGTCCACCATCACCCCGAGGGAGATAATGCTGGGAGTTTGTTCGCTGTGCATAAAATATGCTGCCAAATCTTCTGCGATTTCGCCACTTACAAGTGGAGTTGTACCGACATAAGGTTCTTTTAATCCTAAGTCTTTGGCAACGGTCAACTGCCCACTGCCCACTGCCCCACCCACGTTCAACTTACCATCTGGGCGGTCTTCGATGTCAACCACTGGGTTGTTTACATAACCTCGCACATTTCCCAGCCCATCCGTCACCACCAAAACACCCCTAAGAGGACCATCGCCACGAATGTTTATGGTTAGAGAGTGGTCATCATTGCCAAGCATCAAGCCCATTACAGCAGCAGCCGTCAAACTACGCCCGAGGGCGGCGGTTGCAACGGCAGACGTTTTGTGGATTGTGGCAGCCTTGTCCACCAAATATTTAGATGTTGCCACAAATGCCCTAATTTGTTTGTCGGCGGCTGTGGCTCGCAACACATAATCTTTCATGACTTCAATTCTCCATTCTTAGTTATACTTACCTTCAAAATTTTCAAACATAGAATATTCCCTAGTCATACCCACATTAAGCACCAACCCAATCATTGCCATAAAAACCCAAGCGGAGCTACCACCGCTGGATACAAAAGGTAAGTTGATACCTGTGTTTGGTAACATAAAGGTGTTTACCCCCACATGGGCGAAGGTTTGAAAGGCGATTGCTGCCCCAACCCCTGTCGCCAGCAACTTACCAAGAAAAAGTTGGCTTTTATGTGCTATCATAAAACAACGTATCACAATTGTAAATATAACGGCAAGCACAGCAAGCGAACCTATAAAACCAAGCTCTGCCCCGATAACCGAAAAGATAAAGTCGTTGCTGGCTTCTGGAACACGCACATTGCTAAATAAGCCACGACCCGTTAAAAGCCCGCTGTTAAGAGCATCTAA
>WQZZ01000167.1 GCA_009780485.1 Defluviitaleaceae bacterium
TGGAAGAAGCCATAATTTCCGCCCGTGAAAACGCCGTGCTTAGCGGAGTGGATTGCCAGTTTATTGCGGGTGATGTGCGTAAAATTGTTAAGGAATTGGATGAAGCCCCTGATGTGATTATCCTTGACCCACCAAGGGAAGGTATTGCACCTAAAGCCATACCAGACATATTGGCGTTTGGGGCTAAGAAGATTGTTTATGTGTCTTGCAAGCCCACAAGCCTTGTGGCTAACCTTCCTGCTTTTTTGGAGGGTGGTTATAAGGTCGGGAAAATACAGTGCGTTGATATGTTCCCCCGCACCGCAAATGTAGAGGTTGTCATGGAGTTGTATCTGTAGCAAACAAAATTAATATTTTTTCGTATATCTTTATGTTACAAATAAAATACGAATGGAGATTACCGAAATGAAAGTCAAAAAGAAAATTATTCCAAATTTAATTGCAAGCTTAATTACCCTGCTTTGCCTGACATCCACATCAATCAGTGCCTTTGGCGGTGTTGCCAACATTTCTGATGTTAGAGAGCAAATTGACAATGTTGTGCTTGACGAGCTTCAAAGAGCTAGAATTCCCAATGCTGCAATTGCCATTATACAAGGCGAGGAAATCCAGTATCTATTCTACCCCAGCGAAGCTGACGTTGATAAGTATACGCTTTTCCAAATCGGCTCTACGTCCAAGGCTTTTACCGCATTAGGCATCCTCCTATTGGAGGACGAGGGACTTCTTTCCCTAGATGACCCTGTAAGCCAGCATATACCTTGGTTTACGGTACTTTACGGCGGGTAAGAAGTTTCTGGAGAACTTACAATAGCAAACTTACTTTACCACACAAGTGGCTTTACTAGAAATAACTTCCCAAGAGCAAGTGCTGGTGCATCCCTTGAAGAAGCCGTAAGAATGGTAAATGGAACAGAACTTGCATTCCCGCCATCACAACAGTTCGCTTATTCAAATCCTAGCTATTTTATTCTTGGGATGATTATTGAAATGGTATCAGGACAGAGTTATGATGAATTTATGGCAGAACATATTCTCCTGCCGCTTGGGCTTAACAACACATTCACATTACCCCAGAACGCTTTCAACACAGGAAGGGTGATAGACGGACACAGGCGTTCATTTTTTCGCTTGCAAACTGCCAATGCTGTATTTTTAGGAAATGTTCCCTCGGGTTATATATACTCCACTGTGCAGGACATGAGCCTATGGTTGCAAATTCAAATGGGAGCTGTAGAGGTATCTGAACAGTTTGAAAGGATTATCAGAAAATCCCATCAACCCAATCTATCAAACAGTGCAGGTCATAATAGATATTCTGCCGCTGGATGGTTTATAAATAATGAAACTGGGCAAATCAGTCATTCGGGCTTAACCGAAGGTTTTTCTACATATGCTGCATTTCGCCCAGAAAGCAATATTGCAACAATTGTTCTTACAAATCTGACACTAGATGCAAATACCGTCAATATCGGTAACAATGTGCTGAATATACTTGATGGGTCGGATATTCTTCCATACAGGCTTGCCCTGTGGCCTCTCCTTGATAGGATATTTGCACCCTTAACATTGCTTATCGTGGCTGGTTATGTAATGCTGATTTTGACTGCAATACGTATGAAGCGACAAATTCGTGACGGGCAACGTGAAAGATTAAATATCACCCCTAAACGCCTGGTGTACTTTGTCCCCCCTGTCGCCATAGCTTTGCTAATTATCTTATCTACGGTTATATTTCCACTTCCATTTGATTTGTTAGGAATTGCTCCAGACAGCTTATTTACGGTGATTGCTTTGACTTGTGCATTGCCTATATTCATATTTCCCGTTTCCTTATTTTCTGCAATTTCTAAGAAAATATAAAAGATTAAACCCCTTGCCCGATAAAAGCGAGGGGTTTTTATTATATCATTTGGCTTTTGGTTGAAAAATTAGAGATGCCAGAAAGGATAGCAGAACCGCCGCCATTATACCTGCCGACGAAGCTTTTAGTCCACCTGTTAAGATGCCAATTGCTCCTGCTTGGTCTATTTCTTGTTTTACACCACGGGCAAGTAAGTTGCCAAAGCCAGGAAGAGGGACGGTTGCCCCTGCACCCGCAAATTCTACTAGGCGAGGGTATAGACCGATACCGCCCAATACAACGCCCGCCACAACAAAAAATACTAAAATTCTTGCGGATGTTAGTTTTGTTTTGTCTATCAATATTTGACCGATGACACAAATTGCACCGCCCACCAAAAATGCCCATATATACTGCATATTTAACCCCCTGTATTTTCGATAATAACGGCATGAGCGATACCCGGTATGCTCTCACCCTGCTGTACGCTGATGGGTGACATCAAAGCCCCAGTTGGCACAAAAAGTATTTTGCTTAACCTGCCCGCCTTCAATTCTTCATAAAAATGTGCGGCAAAGGTTACGCCAGCACAGGCACATCCGCTTCCTCCTGCCAGCGTGTTTTGTGTGTCTTTGTCAAAAATTTCTTTGCCACAGTCTTTGTGGTTGTGGGCAATTTCATAGCCTGATTTGCTAACCATTTGGATTAGTAGGTCAGAGCCAATATATCCCAAATCCCCTGTAATAATTGCGTCATAGTAATTTGGGTTGCGTCCTGTGTCCTTAAAGTGTGCTACAATGGTGTCGGCTGCCGCACCAGCCATTGCCGCCCCCATGTTGTTTGGGTCTGTCGTACCCATGTCCACCATCTTACCAGTGGTACAACCCA
>WQZZ01000168.1 GCA_009780485.1 Defluviitaleaceae bacterium
GTTTCTTTTGCCATTTGGACATTCCTCCTTATTGTCTCCCCTTTTGATTGGTCAAGCAAGATTTGCTTGACAAGAAGACCTAAGGTGGGGTATAATTGTCCCTAGGTCCTGTTTGGGGTCTAAGGTGGTGCTTGCCTGATACTTTTCGAGAGTTTTGCAGGCAAGCACTTTTTAGATACCCCTATTCAATTTTAATGTAACGCTTCCAGTATAATGCAAAATTTTTCCTTTGTCAAGTCTTTTTTGCAAAAAAATATAAAAAATACCCCACAAATAATAGCAGACTTTTTTGAGACCATTGCGTATATGTTTTTAGAAAACACTTTTTAGGAGGAAATTTATAATGAAAAAATTTTTAACATCGGTATTTGTTTTAGCAGCGTCACTGCTTGTATTTGCAGGTTGTGATGGCAACATTGGGATTAATACCGTTCGAGGTACTGGCTCGATGAACACGCATACCATCGACGCAAGTGATTTTACAGGGCTTAATATCAGCGGAGCGTATTATGTCACCTTCCGACAAGCGGACGACTTCTCTGTAACCCTTGAAATTCAAGACAATTTGATGAATTATGTCGAAACGTCTGTTAGGGGCGGTGTGTTTCATCTAGGTTCTACCAGAAATTTTAACACAGCCCGTGGCAACACACCTCGGTTGTATGTTTACGCACCAACCCTAGATGAATTGCGTACAAGTGGGGCGGTAAGTGCTAATGTAACCGTAGATTTAGATGGGAAGCATTTGGAAATTCATAGCTCTGGGGCGGCAGATATTACATTAGTGGGTTCTGCTGACAGCCTTGACATACGTACTTCTGGTGCTTCTAATGTAGATGCTTTTGAGTTTATAGTGCTGGATGCAACCATTAATGTGTCTGGTGCTGGTGATGTGCGGGTATATGCTTCAAACACTCTTGATGCTAATATTAGCGGGGCGGGTACGGTTCGTTATGACGGCAATCCATCGGTTAGCCGTAGCATTTCAGGGGCTGGCAGTATTCGTAGCAGAAATTAGTTTGAATTATAAAATGCCACAGGGTAAACCGTGGCATTTTGTGTTTGTGGTAGGGGCGAGCATTGCTCGTCCTATGTCTGCTGGCACTATTCTTTGGGGTTGGAAGGTGTCGTCTGCATAATTGGGACGAGCAATGCTCGCCCCTACCATGTGGGGGTTGTTGTCGTGTAGAGGGGTTGGGCGTTTAGTTCATTCCGAAGTTGGTTAGGAACATACCTTCTGGCACTTCTCCAGCGAAAACCGTGTTTACCAGTGGCACACGTCTGCTAACTGGTACGGTTTCTTCTTGTAATGGAATGGTGATACGCATATTGGTTTCCACGTATAACCAGACTTGGAAGTTTATTTGGTTTATGCCTGCTGATGCGAAAGATGTACGGTATTCCACCCTAGCTTCCCCCGTGGGGATGACGTTGATAGGGATGGATGGACCAATGCCTGCTAACAGAGGTATACCCGTCAGCATACCTATAGGCATGGGGACAGATTCTGGTGCATCATCAATTAAATTTCGGGAGATGTCCACGGCAAGCTGTGCGGCTACTTGGTTTATTAGGATGGTGTCCACCGCCAAATGGGTCAGTTGCCCATTGTCCTCGGTTCGCATGGTGAAAAAGTCCTCACTTACAAGACTAAACTGGTTGATTGTGGCTAACAGGCTTTCGTTTATCACTTCATTAACAAGCCCGACAGAACGCTGGTTGGCGATTACAATAACGGCAGGCATTATGGAGCGGTTGGCTATCATTGTGAATAAATATCCTAAGCCTACAATTACAATAAGCAACAAAACCAAAGCCCGCCTTGCAGACCTTCGTCTCAAGGGTTTCTTGGCTTTTTTGGGATATGTACTTGTTGCTCCAACACGCCTTCTAGGGGGGTGTTTGACCCGCCTGCCCATGGTGAAATATGGTCTTAACATAAATCCTCCAAAATATTAAATATCAGTGGTACATGTTACAATTTTATGAAATAGCTGGATTTCGGGAACAATGTCTGATATAATCAAGTCTATTCTAGTTAGAGGGGTGATATTTGTGAATTATTCGCAAGAAAACAATAATAAACGCATGAAACAATATAAGGCGGGAGCTAAAAAGGTGCGTAACAAGGTGGGTTATACCATTTTGCGCATGGTTGTGGCTTCTGTGCTTATTGCTGTTTTTGCTGTTGGTGGTGCTGGTGTTGGGTTTTATTTGTCCATTATCAATTCTGCCCCAGATGTGCGGGGTTTGCCTCGGGGTATTGGTGGTATGGAAAGTTTGGACACCATTATCCTTGATGCCAATGGCAATGAAATTGCGGTGCTAGACGCTGGTGTAAACCGTATTTTTGCCGAATGGGATGACATTCCCCAGCATTTGAAAGATGCGGCTGTGGCAATTGAAGATGAGAGGTTTTTTGAGCATAATGGCGTGGATGCCCAGTCTATGGTGCGTGCTGTGTACCAAACCTTGATACATGGCAATACCCAAGGTGCTTCTACCATTACCCAACAGTTGATTAAAAATTTGATGAACGTGCAAAGAAACACCATGGAAACCAAGTTGCAAGAGCAACATATGGCAATCCAATTTGAAGCCATGTTGGTGGAAGAA
>WQZZ01000169.1 GCA_009780485.1 Defluviitaleaceae bacterium
ATTACAAACCATGGGCAAACATTTGTAACTTTCAAAATAATGGTTGTGGATATTTGGGGTAATGAAACTATACTGGAAGACGGTTTTGGCGACCCCGCCCTTTACACTATGCCCCCTCAAAGTAGCTTGGTGACAGGGCATTACAATATTTTTTTCTCCGTTCTGCTAATTGACGAAGAAGGGGAGCAACATCAACCAATAACACTTAGGAGGTAACTATGGATTCGAAACAAACAGAAATTTTTGCAGCACAAATACGGTTAGAAACTGTGAAGATGATAGGCAAACGTGGTTTTGGTCACGTGGCTGGTTCTTTGTCTGTGACGGACGCCTTGGCGGTGCTTTATGGCGGTGTTATGAATGTTAAACCTAGCGAACCTAAGTGGGAGGGGCGTGACAAGCTGGTAATGTCCAAGGGTCATGCAGGACCTGCCCTTTATTCGGCTTTGGCGTTAAAGGGCTACTTCCCAATGGAATGGCTGGACACCCTTAACCAACCAAATACCAAACTGCCCAGCCATTGTGACGCAACCTTAACCCCTGGTGTTGATTTTACGACGGGTTCGTTGGGGCAGGGGGCATCTGCTGCTGTTGGGTTTGCACTTGCACAAAAAATGGATGGCACAGATGCCAAGACCTACCTGTTTTTAGGGGACGGCGAATGTAATGAAGGACAAGTTTGGGAGGCTGTTATGTTTGCGTCACAACACAAGCTTTCCAACCTTGTAACCTTTGTGGATTACAACGGAAAACAACTGGACGGCACAACTGGCGAAGTTATGGATATGAAGGGTATTGACGCAAAATTTGCAGAATTTGGCTGGCATGCCCAAAGTATTGATGGCAACAATGTTTCTGCCGTTTATGACGCATTGCAAAATTTATCGCAGACTTTGCCTAACGCTATAATCCTTAACACTAAGAAAGGTGCTGGGGTTAGTGTCGTCGAAAACACGGAAATGAACCATCACATGGTGGTTGAAGGTGATTTGCTTGCCAATGCCCTAGCGGAATGTGAAGCTACCCTGCTAGAACTCACAAAATAATCGAAAAGTAACCCATAATGTCGTCCCCCCATAAGATGGTATATCTTCTATGGGGGGTGACATTTTTTATGGATAAATATATTGTCACGGGTGGGAAAAGGTTGGCTGGGCAAGTGGACATTCATGGAAGCAAAAACGCCGTTTTGCCCATTTTGGCGGCGGCGGTGCTTGTAGATGGGCAAAGCGTAATCCGCAATTGCCCTGATATTTCTGACACACGTTGCTCTATCGCCATTTTACGCCATTTGGGCTGTGCGGTGGACTATGATGGAAAGACCCTAGTGGTGGATGCCAGCACAGCCAGTGGTGTTGCCCTGCCAGAGGAAGCTGTGTCCAAAATGCGTTCCTCTATAATTTTTGCAGGGGCATTACTTGGGCGTTTTGGGGAAGTTGACAGTGCTTTCCCTGGGGGTTGTCTGTTGGGCGGTCGTCCTATTAATTTGCATTTGGAAGGCTTTAGGAAAATGGGCGTTGTTTTTGAAGAAAGTAGCGACCGTATAGATGGCAAAGTCAGCAAGTTAAGGGGTACACAGATAGACCTAACTTTTCCCAGTGTTGGGGCGACCCAAAACCTTATGCTTGCCGCTGTGTTGGCAGAAGGCACTACAGTTATCACAGGGGTTGCCAAAGAACCAGAGGTCGTGGACTTACAAAACTTTTTACGAGCCAGTGGGGCAGATGTAAGCGGTGCAGGTTCTTCCATGATTGTCGTAAACGGAGTTAAAAGATTAAATTCTGCCGAATATACTATTATGCCTGACAGGATTGTGGCGGGGACGTATTTGGTGGCGGGAGCAATTACTGGTGGACATATCCGCCTAAATAACGTAAATCGCCGAGATATTTACCCAGCAACATATGCTTTGAGCAAAATGGGCGTTGACTTATGGTCTGAAGGCGACGGCTTGGTTTTGAAGGCAAACGGTAGGCTTGAAGCAATAAAGAATCTAATAACAAGACCGCACCCAGGCTTCCCAACGGATTTACAGGCACAATTTTCAGCACTTTTATGCCTTGCTAAGGGCAGAAGTGTGGTAGAAGAAAACTTATTTGAAGCAAGACACGCCCATCTGGAAGAACTTACTAAAATGGGTGCAAATATTAAGATTGAAGACGGTAGTCGCTTTACAATTGATGGCGTTAGTGGGTTGCAAGGCACGGATGTTGTTGCAAAAGATTTGCGGGGCGGTGCTGCCCTTGTCCTTGCGGGTCTTACGGCTGACGGCGTAACAACTGTACACAATGCCTGTTATGTTAAGCGAGGTTATGTCGATATTGCTGGTGATTTACAATCGCTTGGTGCTGATATTCGCTTGGTACGTTCCTAAAAATATCAGTTAACCATGGGCGTTATACCATAAATTTGGTATAACGCCCATGGTTTGTCATATACTTTCAATAATTTGTTTCAACCCTTGGGGGAGTTTTTATGCGAAATTACTTTAGGCAGTTTATAAT